>JABZHK010000079.1:0-5759 GCA_015258885.1 Atopobium sp. | reverse complement strand
CATTTTACACACCTAATGACGATAATCTGCATGATTAAGGTATTTTCAGCGTAATGTATACGTCTTTTTAACAGATTATCCGACATAGGTGTGTTTTGAACTGCCTCCCATTTCTTATGTCCAAGAAATGGGAGGCAGTTCAAAGTTGGTGCACGCGATATGCAAAATCTTTTAGACATTGATTCGCACGTATTTTTCGGTGTGCGGTAGAATATGAGACGTAAGCGTTTTGTCTTACATCTGTATGTGAAGTATTGCTAAAAGCTTGGTGTTTGCCACGTATGGCGCACAAAGTTTGACGCGTAGAAAGGAAGCCTAATGGCTGAAGATCAGTACATGCACCTTGTTATTGTTCGCCACGGTGAGTCTGAGTGGAACAAGCTCAACCTGTTCACTGGTTGGACTGATGTTGACCTTACCGAGACTGGTCACGAGGAGGCAGCAGCTGGCGGCCATGCTCTTAAAGAGGCTGGCTATGACTTTGATGTTTGCTACACCTCTCTGCTCAAGCGTGCTATTCACACTCTGAATCATGTTCTTGATGAGCTTGACCGTAACTGGCTTCCTGTTCATAAGACCTGGCGTCTGAACGAGCGTCACTATGGCGCACTTCAGGGTCTCAACAAGGCAGATGCCGCTGCTGAGCACGGTGAGGAGCAGGTAAAGATTTGGCGTCGTTCCTTTGATGTCCAGCCACCAGCTCTTGAGCCAGGCGACGAGCGCGATCCTCACGTTCAGGAAATGTTCCGCGATGTTCCAGCAGAGGATCTTCCTTACACCGAGTGCTTGAAGGACACCATTGCACGCGCATGGCCTTACTTTGAGCAGGAGATCAAGCCACAGCTTGAGGCAGGTAAGCGTGTTCTTATTGCTGCACACGGCAACAGCCTTCGCGCTCTTGTTATGCAGTTTGAGCACCTCACTCCAGAAGAAATTCTTGAGGTTAACATCCCAACTGGCATTCCTTGCGCATACACCTTTGACAAGGATTGGAACATTGTTGACAAGCACTATATTGGCGATCCAGCTGTCATCGAGGCAAAGATTAACGCTGTTGCTAACCAGGGCAAAGCTAAATAAACAGCTTGCTAACACGCAATATTGTTAAGCAGAACGGGGTGGTTTAAGCCACCCCGTTCTTTTTTGCCTACTTATAGAACCGTGACGAATACGCCAACAGCTATAAAACCTGCTTTGAATAGTGTTACGATGTACCGCCGAGAAAAGAAGGGATTAAATGTTTAAAAGAGAGCTCAACGCAAAACTTGTTCTTTCTGTAATTGCAACAGGAATTATGTCCTTCTCGGGAGTTGTCGTAGAAACCGCCATGAACGTGACGTTTCCAACGTTAATGGAGGAATTCTCTATTGGCACCTCAACGGTACAATGGATGACCACCTCGTACCTTTTGATTCTTGCCATTATCATGCCTATGTCGTCGTATTTAAACAGACGATTCAAAACTAAAAGTATCTTTACCGTGGCCATGATCTTCTATATCAGTGGCATTCTCTGCGGATTTGCTGCTCCAACGTTTATGTTATTGCTGCTTGGCCGCATTTTAGAAGGCATTGGCACCGGTCTGGCACTGCCTTTGATGTTCAACATCATCACCGAGCAAGCCCCACTTAAAAACATGGGTGTCATGATGGGCATTGGCATGCTAGTTACCGCCGTTGCACCTGCAGTAGGACCTTCAGCTGGTGGCTGGATTGCAGAGCATCTTGGCTGGCGAATGATTTTTGCCGGTCTTCTCCCCTTCTTGATTGTGGCATTTGTACTGGGAATTAGTTCAATCCAACAAAGCCATGAGACTGAAGTGATTTCTTTTGATGTCTTTGGATGGCTGCTGCTTACCGTAAGTTTTATTGCGCTCATCTTTGTTATTGACGAGTCCAGCGCGTTTGGCCTGTTTAGCATTCCTGTTTTGCTCGCAATTATGATTTTTGTGGGCTCACTTACGCTCTTTGTACGTCACGAAAACTCCTTTAAGCACCAAGATCAATCTGAAGCATCTCCAAAAATTCCTATCATTAACCTTGAGGTATTTAGCGAGAAGGGCTTTGTGCTCTCGCTCTTTGCTATTGTTGCTCTGCAATTTATTATTCTTGGTCAGTCGTATCTTCTGCCTAACTTCTCCCAGCTAGTACTAGGTGCAGGCGCTACCGCAGCAGGAGCTCAGATGTTGCCAGGCTGTGCTATTGGCGCAGTTATGGCACCAATTTCTGGTCAGATTTTAGACAAGCTGGGCGCTAAAAAGCCTATTGTTACAGGCATTCTTTGCTGCCTTACCAGCATGCTCCTTTTGCTGCTCTTTGTTCACCAGCTTACCGTAGAAATGATTACGTATATTTTTACTATCTTTGCCATTGGCCAGGCGCTTCAGATGGGAAACAATTTTACGGTAGCTCTAGGACATCTACCAGAAGACCGCAAGGCAGATGGAAATGCTGTTATTAACACACTGCAGCAGCTCTTTGGCGCTATGGGAACCAGCGTTATTTCTGGCGTTGTAGCGGCTTCTCAGCTTGGAGCTACAGACTTAGCTACGAGCACCCTTGCAGGAGCTCAAAATGCTCTCTTTGTACTTGTATGCGTAGCTTGTATCCCCCTTGTTACCATGGGAATCGTGCTCTTTGTACTGCCTAAGATAACAAAATAAAACGCAACTGCGGTATTTAAAAGAAAGCAAATTAAAAAGCTAGGTATCCAAAAGAAGGATATCTAGCTTTTAATTTAGACGATTGAATAATCAAGCTACGACACAATAGCCGATAATTTCAATCCAATAAACACAGCAACCAGGCACGTTATAACATTGATCGCAATATTCACACCTGCGGCAGTCCAATTACCTGCTTGAATAAAGGTCAACGTTTCATTTGAGAAGGTCGAGAAGGTCGAAAGTCCTCCGCAAAGACCCACGGCTAAGAATAGTTTTACCTGTGGTTGAAGTGGACTTGCAAGGTCAAGTCCCGTCACAAAACCAATAATCAAACCTGCAACAACATTTGCAGCAAACGTACCAACTGGCAGATTAGGAATCCACTGTTTAAAGAGGACTCCCAACTGCCAGCGACCTAAACTACCCAATGCTCCACCAAGGGCAACAGCTAAAGCTTCAAACAAAATAAACGCTCCTACTCAAGCTCGCGCGAGCCTGTATACAGCTGGTAATACTCTCCGTGCTTAGCAATAAGCTCATCGTGAGTACCGCGCTCAATAATACGACCGTGCTCCAGAACCATAATGGCGTCCGAATTACGAACCGTAGACAGCCTATGGGCAATCACAAAGACAGTACGGCCTGCCATTAGAGCATCCATGCCCTTCTCGATAAGTGCCTCAGTACGCGTATCAATACTGGAAGTTGCCTCGTCCAGAATGAGAACAGGAGGATCAGCAATTGCAGCACGTGCAATGGCCAGAAGCTGCCTCTGACCTTGGGAAAGGTTAGCGCCATCCGAGGTAAGTACGGTGTTGTAACCGCGAGGCATGCGGCGGATAAACTTATCTGCGTTTGCAATCTTTGCCGCAGCGATAACCTCATCATCAGTGGCATCTAGCTTGCCAAAGCGAATATTGTCCGCGATGGTACCTGTGAACAGATGCGTGTCCTGCAAAACAATGCCCAATGAGGACCTCAGCGCAGATTTCTTGATGTCGTTAATAGGAATGCCGTCGTAGGTGATGGTTCCACTGCGAACATCGTAGAAGCGGTTAATAAGGTTGGTAATGGTTGTTTTACCAGCACCGGTTGAGCCAACAAACGCAATCTTTTGGCCAGGCTTTGCAAACAGCGTGAGGTTTGCAAGAACCGTCTGATCTTCGTCATATCCAAAAGTAACGTCATCAAAGCGAACGTCTCCAGCAAGAGGGGTTTTCTCGCCAGACGGTTTGACCCAAGCCCAAGATTCCTCTCCAGACTCGTAGCCACTAACGCGGACCAGGTCAACCTTGCCCTCGTCAACCTCGGGAGCCATTTCCATAACTGCAAAGATACGCTCGGCACCAGCAAGAGCAGTGAGCAGGAAGTTGGAAAGCTGGGTGAACTGGTTAAACGGCATGGCTGCCTGGCGAACAAAGACCAGGTAGGACGCAAGACTTGCAACGTCTGCGTGTCCGTTTACGGCAAGCAGAGCGCCAACCACGGTGACCACGGCGTAATTGATATACGTCAATGAAACCGTGATAGGAACCATAGTTGCTGCATACGCCTGAGCGTTTGTTCCAGAGTGTCTGAGCTCTTCATTGACCTTTTGGAAGTCAGCAAAGTTGGCATCTTCGTGATTAAAAACTTTAACCACCTTGAGACCAGAGATAGTTTCTTCAGCAAAGCCGTTAAGAACACCAAGACTCTTCTGCTGCACCGAATAATGCTTAGCCGAGCGCTTACTTGCGTAACGCGCATATATCACAATTAATACGTCAAAGAGGATAGTGATAAGCGTCAGCTGCCAGTTAAGAACAATCAGCAGCACAAGTGTGCCAACCATCTGGATAAACGCCAAGACAAGATTGGCAAAACTGTTATTAAGCGCTTCTGAGATGGTATCCACGTCGTTGGTAAAGAAACTCATGATATCGCCGCGGGTACGGCGGTCAAAGAACCTCAGCGGCAGCGATTCAATGTGCTCAAAAAGGTCTCGTCTGATGTCTAAAACCAATCCTCTGAGCAGCACGAACCATAATTTGCGTGTAACCAACACTGGTAAGAGCGCCAATTGCATACACAACCGCTGTAAATACAATGAGGTTGGTAAATGCGTTTACGTCTCCCCTGCCCACTGCTGCAACAACAGGCTTAATCATGTAGGTACCAAGGAGCGCTGCTAAACCGCTGATAGAAACAAGAAGCGCCACCAACATAAGACGCTTTTTGGCATGACCTAAGTACGAGACAAACACTCTAATGGTATGTCCGATGTTTTGAGGACGTGCTCCTCCTGTGCGATTAGCCATGTGACACCTCCTTACCAGCAGCATCAATGTCCGATTGACTACCGCCAATCTGCGACTCATAGAGTTCTCTATAGATAGGGCTCTTGGCGAGAAGTTCTGTGTGAGTGCCAGTCATATGGACCCTACCGTTATCAAGAACGACAATCTGATCTGAGTCCATAACCGAGTTCACACGCTGGGCAATGATAATCTTTGTCATGTCAGCAAGCTCAGCTAAGCCTGCGCGGATCTTTGCATCGGTTGCCGTATCAACCGCGCTGGTAGAGTCATCAAAAATGATAATTTTTGGCTTCTTCAAAAGCGCGCGCGCAATACAAAGACGCTGCTTCTGGCCACCAGAGACATTAACACCACCCTGACCAAGGTCTCCGTCCAAGCCACCAATCCTGTCAAGAAACTCATCAACGCATGCAATAGAACACGCGTGGAGCAGCTCCTCATCAGTTGCATTGGGATCTCCCCAAAGCAGGTTGTCGCGGACGGTACCGCTGAACAGCACATTTTTCTGAAGGACAACAGACACTGCGTCACGAAGTGAAACAAGATTGTAGGAGCGGACGTCATTCTCGCCAACAAGCACGGTACCTTCAGTTGCATCGTACAAGCGAGCAATCAGCTGGATAAGGGTAGTTTTTCCGGAGCCGGTGCCGCCGAGAATACCAACGGTAGAGCCTGGCGCAAACGAGAGGTTAATGTCTTCAAGAACGTCCTCTTCAGCGCTCTGACTATACTTGAAGGACACGTTTTCAAAGCGGACTGCGCCATTCTTAACGTCAGTCAAGCCGTACTCTGGAGAC
>JABZHK010000078.1:0-5873 GCA_015258885.1 Atopobium sp. | reverse complement strand
TTGTTGAGGTGATCAAGGCGGCAATTCCTGCAGCAGCGCGTCGTCACGGCGGACATCCCGCCAGAAAGACGTTCCAAGCACTTCGTATTGAAGTGAACCACGAGCTTGAGGTTTTGGAGCGCGGACTACGCTCTGCAATTGCCTGGGCTAATCCAGGAGGCAGGATTTGCGTTATCTCGTACCACTCGCTTGAAGATCGCATTGTCAAGCACGTGTTCTCCGAGCTGAGTCAAGGTTGTATCTGCCCGCCAGACCTTCCGGTTTGTATGTGCGGTCAAGTGCCGATAGTTGACGTGATTACGCGCAAACCTCTTGTGGCCACTCCAGAAGAGATAGAGCGCAACCCAAGGGCGAGAAGCGCCCTGATGAGGGTAGCGGTTAAACGCGACCCAGAGAAATGAAGTACCCCATAGCACTTGTTGCTTGATGTTAAGAAGTTTTTGAAGGGATTGAAGTTTAATGGCACGTTACGGATCAGAAGCTGTAGCACGCACAACTCAGTTTGAGCATGAGTACGCTCCTGAACAGAGCACTCGCACATCTTTTGAGGTTGTCCCTGGTGGCGGCCTTGATGCTGATGCTCGCCGTGGCGTAAGCAGCCAGTTCATCCAGCGTGTCAAGCTTATTGCTGTTGCTGCAGCACTCTTCCTGACACTTGGTGTTGTCCGTATTGGTATCTCCACCGCTACGGTTTCAACTCTTCAGGCTAACAACGTCATCAGAAATGAAATGCGCGCAACAACTGCAACTAACGATTCCCTGCGCGTTTCTCGCTCCCTGCTTGCAAGCACAACACGCATTGAGCGCATTGCTACTCAGAATTATGGTATGACTCTTGAGACAAATCGTCCTGTTGTAGATGTAAGCAACAACGCTTAGGCGTAAAATATACGTTGTGAGTACGCAGAATCGACATACTCGCGCATCGCGCAGAAAAACTCCTGAGGCCTCGTACGACGAGGCCTCTCGTGTGCATTTTCGTGGTCATCGTGGTAGCAGCGGTGGCTCGGATGGTGTTGGCCCTGAAGGTAGACTCCGTCGCGTAGCAGCTGCTATGGCCATTATGGTGGCAATTGTTGTTCTTAGGCTTGCTTGGCTGCAAATCTTTACGGCAGCAGATCTTGCAAAGGGCGCTGAGAATAACCGCACCAACGATATTGTCTTGCACGCTCGTCGCGGCACCATTTACGACCGCAACGGCAATGTCTTAGCCATGAGCGTTGACTGCAAAGACATCTATGCCAATCCTTCAGAGATTAAAGACGCAAGCTCCGTAGCTCAGGTTTTTGCCTCGCTCTTAGGCGGAAGCCCTTCAGACTACCTTGGAGACCTGCAGCAAGACACCACCTTTGTCTATGTGCGCCGTCGTGTTGACACTGATACTGCTTCTAAGATTGAAAAAGCACTTGACGAGAAGAACCTCAAGGGCGTCTATTTTGTTAATAACACCAAGCGTGTCTATCCCTATGGCAACGTTGGCGTTCAGATTCTGGGCTTTGTAAACGCAGACAACGAGGGCGCTTCTGGCCTTGAGTATTACTACAACGATATCCTTGCAGGTACTAATGGTCACATGATTGTTGAGACCGGCGCTGGTGGTACGCCAATTGCTGGCGGTACCTCAAACATCACTGAGGCACAAAATGGACAGGACATTGTTCTTTCCATTGATATTGAGCTGCAGAAGAAGGCAGAAGAGCAGCTTACTGCCGCAGTCAAAGACTTTGAAGCCCAGCAGGGTGGCTCAATCATGGCCATGAATCCTCGTACCGGAGAAATCTATGCTGCCGCTTCGTACCCTCTGCCAGATTTTAAGAGTGATAACGGCGTTGACTACGAATCCCTCAACCTCAAGCTTGTCTCAAGTATCTATGAGCCGGGCTCGGTATTTAAGGTAATTACCACCTCAATTGGTGTAGACAATAACCTCTTTGGTCCGAATTCAACCTTCAACATTCCAACTGAGCTCAAGGTTGGCGATAACAAGGTTACCGACGATGACTGGCGTACCAGCGCCATGGACATGAGCGTAAGAGAGATGCTCAGACGTTCCTCCAACGTTGGTATGGCCTTCCTCGAGACGCAGCTCATAGGTGATGAGCGCTTTGCAGCAGGAATTGATAAGTTTGGTATAGGTCACACCACGGGCATTGACTTCCCTGGTGAGGCCACAGGAATTGTCCGCTCTCTGGACGAATATGAAGGTCCAACTGGCGGAAACATGGCGTTTGGCCAGGGTCTTGCAATTCCATTTATCCAGGTAATTCGCGCATATACCGCTGTTGCTAATAAGGGAACTATGGTGACTCCACACTTTATGGTTTCTAAGGGCGGTCAAGAGGTTACCTGGCCTACTAAAGACGTTATTTCCGCTTCCACAGCTTCGGCCGAGCTTGACATGATGACTACCGTTGTCAAAGAGGGTACCGGTGTTCGTGCAGGTATCTATGGCTATACTGTTGCTGGTAAAACAGGTACGGGCCAGCAGGTTGTGGAAGAAACCGGCTCGTACGGCGAGAATTCCGGTTTTGTTGCTTCCTTCTGCGGTATCGTGAATCCATCAGAATCTGATTTGATGGTTTACGTTGGACTTAACGATACCCACCATCTTGCATCGCAGTCTGCCGCTGTGGTCTTCTCGCAATTTGCAAAAGACGCAGCTACACGCCTTAATATTCAACCAATCAATAACTAGGAGAGCTCATGGTTAAGCTTTCGGTTGAACAGATAGTCGCAGCTACAAATGCACGACTGCTCCGCCGCGGAACCCGCGAGGTTGCGGGCGCAGCCGTCATCGACTCTCGTGAGGTCCAGGAAGGCTCGCTCTTTGTGGCCTTCGCTGGCGAGAAGGTCAATGGAAACTCCTATCTCTTATCTGCTGCCCAGGCGGGCGCTGCTGTTGTTGTGGCATCTGAGCCTGTAGCAGACAATCTGCTCGACAACCTGGCCGCCACAGGAGTCAGCGTTCTTGAAGCCGCTGACGATGACTGTGAGGCGTTTCTGCTGGCTCTTGCCGCTGCTTGGCGAGAAGCCCATCCAAATTGGCTGGTTGTGGGCGTAACCGGATCGGTCGGTAAGACCACCACTAAAGAAATGCTTCGTCGTGGCATCGGCGCTACCCGCCGTGTGCATGCTACCGCCGGCAACCACAACAACCTCATTGGCCTGCCTCTCACAGTACTTTCCACTCCAGAGGATACCGAGGTACTTGTGCTTGAGTTGGGCATGAATCATGCCGGCGAGATTACCAGGCTCACCTCGGTTGCTCGTCCAACGGTAGCCGTCATTACCAACGTTGGTACCAGCCACATTGGTCTTCTCGGCAGCCGAGAAAACATTGCGCGCGCCAAGGCAGAGATTGTCTCGGGCATGCGCGCATTTGGCTTAATTGAGCCTACGCTTATTCAGGCTTCGGCGGGGGACTACACCAAGTTCATTGCAGATGAGTTTGCTCGCCCTGCTTGCGTTGTTTGCAAGACAGTGGGCTCCACAGAAGCTGACGTCATGAGCGCACAGCAGGTCACTCTTGACGAGGAGGGCCTTCCAACTGCCACTATTGTTGCTGCATCCGGCTGGTCACGCACGGTAGCCCTTGAGGTACCTGGGCGCGTTGTTGTCGACGACCTTCTTTTGGCACTTGAGGTTATAGAGACGCTTGGTCTTGACCTTGACGCAGCTGCAGAGGCTATTGAGCAGATGCCTGCCACTCGTATGCGTCTTTCGGTACTTGACGCAACCTGCGGTGCCAAGATTATTGACGATTCATATAATGCAAGTCCTAACTCAACAGCTGCAGCGCTTGACGTTTTGATGCAGATGCCTGCAGAGGGTCGCCGCATTGCTCTTATCGGAGAGATTGGCGAGCTTGGACCAGAGGAGAAGCGCCTCCACGGTTATGTGGGCGCCTATATTGCTGCTAAGAACCCAGACCTTGTTGCCTTTGTAGGCACGGGAGCCGCACGTGAAATGGTTGAAGCTGCGCGCGTCATGGGTTTCTCGGAAGATAAAATTGAACAGTTCAGTGATGTCAACGAAGCACTTACCGTGCTCGGACCAGTACTTGCGCAAGGAGACGTTCTTCTCGCCAAGGCATCGAGGTCTGCCCAGCTTGATATTTTTGTAAAAGGAGTTACTGAGTAATGTTTTTCCAGACTATTTACCCAACATACCAGGTGTTTGTGGCGCTTGGTGTCTCCTGCATCATCACGTTGATCTTAATGCCACTCTTTATCAAACTGATGAAGAAAGAGGGAGTAGGACAGCAGGTTCGCGCTGACGGCCCTCAGCAACACCTGGTCAAGCAGGGTACTCCTACTATGGGTGGCGTCGTTATGCTGGTAAGCATTGTGCTCACCTGTATTGCGCTTGCTCAGTGGAACACCGACCTCATTCTTGCTATGGCAGCTATGCTGCTCACAGGCTCGCTTGGTCTTCTGGACGATATTGAGTCTGTTGCCCACGGTAGAAGCCTTGGTCTTACCGCATCTCAGAAGATGGCTGGACTCATTACTATCTCTGTGGCATTTTGCCTGGCAGCAGTCAACATTTGGGGCATTACGCCCATTATTGCGTTCCCTGGTGGCCTTGATATCAACCTGGGTATCCTTACTACCACCGTCAATTTAGGCGGAAACGTCATTTCTATCCCTTGGCTGTATCTCTTCTTTGTCTTTTTGCTCATGGCTGGCCTCTCCAACGCTGTTAACCTGACCGACGGCCTTGATGGCCTGGCTGGTGGCTGCGTTATGGTTGTCATGATTTTTATGGCTGCAGTAGCTTTCCGCTATGGCGAGAGTAGCCTTGCTGTTTTTGCCGCATCTATCGCAGGCGCTTGTATTGGTTTTTTGTGGTTTAACAGCTATCCTGCAAGCATTTTTATGGGAGACACCGGCTCTCTTGCCTGGGGCGCTGCCTTTGCGGCCCTGGCCGTTCTTACCAAGACTGAGGTAGTTTCCCTGGTTATGGGCGGTCTTTTTATCATCGAGGCACTGTCCGTTATCATTCAGGTTGTCAGCTACAAGGCAACTAAAAAGCGCGTATTCTTGATGGCTCCACTGCATCATCACTTTGAGAAACTTGGCTGGAACGAGACAAAAGTAGTCTTTAGATTCTGGATCATTTCCGGAGCATTTGCCGCTCTGGGCTTTGCTCTGTACTTCCAGCTTCACTAAAGATATTGCTCTGAGAAAGGATCGATTGCGTGTCGCTTCTAGAAACACTTGGAAATGTTTGTGTTCTTGGTTTCGGTAAGACCGGCGTCTCTGTCTGCACGTATTTGCTGCAGCAGCCAGAGGGTCGTGTGTCTTCCGTAACTCTTGTGGGCGGCGCAGATGCTACTGTTGGCGAGAAGATCCAAGAGCTTGCAGACTCAGGCGTACAGGTACAATGCGGCTCCAATCAGGTTAAGGGTACCTTTGACCTGACTATTGCATCTCCTGGTATTCCAGACACCTCTGAGCTGTTCTTAAGTGCAAAGGAAGCTTCTCAGCAGATTATGGGTGAGCCAGAGTTTGCTTATCAAGAGAGTCCTTCACAGTGGATTGGTATTACCGGCACAAACGGTAAAACTACTACCACAAGTTTGACCACGTCAATCCTGCAGTATGCGGGTCTTGATGCAAGCGCTGTTGGCAATATTGGCCTAACTATTACGGACCAACTTGCAGAGAGAAAGCCTAGGAGCTGGTTTGTAGCAGAGCTTTCAAGCTTCCAGCTTGCTACTACTCAAAAATTGCATCCTCACGTTGCGATGCTTTTAAACATTACGCCGGATCACCTTGAGTGGCATGGTTCACTCGAGGCGTATGCAGCAGCTAAAGAGAAGATTTTTGCCAACCTTGATGCAAATGACCTGGCAATTGTTTCTGATTTGG
>JABZHK010000077.1:0-5876 GCA_015258885.1 Atopobium sp. | reverse complement strand
GACGTCATGATGCATGAGGGCGGCGTTTACATGCTTAACTCGCCGTACGCCATTCCAGCGGCAGTATTTACCGCCGTTTTGCTGTTTATGTTTCCCGAGCCGCTTGGTAGATTTCCGCGCATGCTTGAGTGGACCGACATTATCTCTGTTGGCCTCTTTGCCGTTGTTGGTACCGATAAAGCCCTGGTATATCACCTTCTCCCCTTCTCGGTTATTCTGATGGGAAGCATCACAGGTGTTGGCGGCGGTATGCTTCGCGATGTCTTTCTTGGCGATATTCCTCGCATTTTCCAGCGAAGCAATCTCTACGCATTTTGCGCGGTTGCTGGCGCAACCTCCTATTGGGCTCTTGTTTCTTATGCGGGCGTCACCAAAATTTGGGCAGCTGTTATCTGTGTCGTGGTTACCGTTGGCCTCAGGCGCTGGTCGCTTAAATACAACGTACTTTCTCCGGCCGACGTTGACCTTACGCCGCACGTAATGCGCAGTGTTAACAAGCTTCGTCACAAAGCTCAGAAGCCGGGTAAGCAACCTGAGCAGAACACCCCATCAAAGTAACATCCAGCCACAATCGGGCGGTTTTGGGCGGTTCTGGGCGGTTTTGCATCGCCTTCACATACCGTTTACCAGCACTTTATTTAAAACTCACCTAAAACAAATCTGGCGAGAAACCCTTGCGACTGCAAGTTTTTCTCGCCAGATTGATTGTCTGTAAACGACGCTGTTACTTCTTGACCATACCGTTACGAACTGCCCACTTACGGCGCTCGGTCTCGGAAAGGATACGCTTACGCATACGGATGTTGAGTGGTGTGATCTCAACAAGCTCGTCGTCCATAATGTACTCCAGAGCCTCTTCCAGTGTAAACAGGCGTGGAGGAGTCAGCTGAACTGAAATATCTGCAGTTGAAGATCTCTGGTTGCCCAAAGACTTGGTGCGCGCAATGTTAACAACCATGTCGCCTGGCCTTGAACGCTCACCAACCAGCATGCCTTCGTAGCACTCAACACCTGGAGAAACAAAGAGCTGGCCGCGTTCCTGGAGCGTACCAAGTGCATACGCAACAGCCTTCTCGGTGGACATGGAAATCATGGCGCCGTTCTGGCGGCTACCAATATCGCCTGCAAAAGGACCATACTCAAGGAAGGTGTGGTAGAAGACTGCGTCACCGTGGGTAACGTTCATGACGCGCGTCTTGAGGCCCATGATGCCACGGGTTGGAATCTTGAACTCAAGGTGCGTCTGAGTCTCGCCGGTGTCCATGATAGACATGGTGCCACCAACATTACCAAAGACCTCAATGACCTTACCCGCATACTCTGGGTTGCACTCAACAACAGCCTGCTCAATAGGCTCAAGTGTGTGGCCCTGAGCGTCCTTCTTGAACAGAACGCGAGGACGACCAACCTGGAATTCAAAGCCTTCACGACGCATGCTCTCCATAAGAACGGAGAGGTGCAGAATACCGCGGCCAGAAACCTCGATACCGGTCTTATCAGGAAGCTCCTCAATACGCATGGTGACGTTATTCTCGCGCTCTGTCATCAGGCGCTCTTTGAGCTGGCGGCCACCAACAATGTCTCCCTCACGGCCAACAAGTGGCGAGGTAGAAGGCTCAAAAATAATAGAAAGGGTTGGTGGATCAATCTCAATTGGGTCCAACTCAACAGGGTTCTCTGGATCAGTGTAGACGTCACCAATATCAGTGTTATCAACGCCAACGATTGCCGCAATATCACCTGCGTCAACCTCGCTGCACTCCTTACGGCCAAGGTAGTCAAAGGTAAACAGCTGCTTGACCTGGCTCATAGCGCGGGAACCGTCGTTTTTGACAACAAGAATCTTGTCGCCTGTATGAACAGTTCCGGAATATACGCGACCAATTCCAATGCGACCCAGGTAGTCGGAGTGATCGATGGTAACGCACTGCATAGCAAGAGGTCCGTCAATATCAACATCTGGAGCTGGAAGGCCGTCGATAATCATGTCGAGAAGTGGGAACATGTTGTCGTTGTCATCATTTGGATCAAGGCGAGCGTAACCGTTAACGCCAGAAGCAAAGATGACGTGCTCCATGGTGAACTCAAGCTGCTCATCAGTTGCGCCGAGGTCCATCATCAGATCAAGAGAATCGTTGACAACAGCCTCTGGACGAGCGCCGTCACGGTCAATCTTGTTGACAACCATCATGATAGAAAGGCCTGCGTCGATAGCGTGGCGCAGAACAAAGCGAGTCTGTGGCATAGGGCCCTCAGCTGCGTCAACCAGCAAAAGCGCACCGTCAGCCATCTTCAAAACACGCTCTACCTCGCCGCCGAAGTCAGCGTGGCCAGGGGTATCAATAACGTTGATTTTGACGCCCTTGTACTCAATAGAGATGTTCTTTGCCAGAATGGTAATTCCGCGCTCACGCTCCTGATCATTAGAGTCCAGAATTCTCTCTTGAACCTGCTGGTTCTCGCGGAATGCATCGGTTGCCTTAAGCATCTGGTCAACCATGGTGGTTTTACCGTGGTCAACATGGGCGATGATAGCAATATTTCTGATGTTGTCTTGACGCATAAGTCTCTATCTCTCGAAGGTATGTGTTTGGACTTGCTACTTCAGGTCCAATTTTTATCAGCTTTAGAACTTTAGTGCAATTACGTGCCTAGAGCGCCCAGAAATTTCAATGAACGCAGCTTTTTCATTACAGAAGTGGCTCAAGCTCCCCTGCTGGAGCGGGATCAGACCACACAAACTGGTCACCTTGGCCTTTTCCGTGAACTAAAGAATATGCCGAGAAACTCTTATAGCCCTTCTCGCCAAACTCAAGAAGCACGGCATCTTCGTAACCGCCCTCTTTGAGCAGTTGAATGGCCCCCTCATATACAAGCGCATAGCGAACAGGCTCTTCGAGCCCTGCTTCTTTATCGCCCTTCTGTTTTGCCAGGTCAAGCACGCGCTTATGAGCCCCCTCAAGCAGCTCCTCTGGGCCGTCATCAGAGAACTCATAACTTGCCACGGTACCTGACGCATCTTCAACCACAAGCAAAACGTTGAGTGATTGGCCATCTGCAAGCAGGTCAAACGCATCCCCAAGCAGCTCAGTTGAGAGCATATCAAGCTGGGGAGAAACTCCATCTTTGCGCTCGTCGTTTTCAGCCATGCCGCTCCTTAGCCTCGTTTTTGTAACTATTGTTCTCTATGATACATCGCACAAGAAAAGAGGTCGAAAGCAAAAAGCCTTCGACCTCTTAGGTTTGTCAGATATCTATCCAAAATCTGACAGCAAGGATGCTGCAACGGTAAAACGCCGCACTTGTAAGCGCGCGGACTTACTCTGCCAGTGCCTCACGAATGCGCGTAGTAACTCCCTCAAGCCTGTAGCACTCAACATACTGGCGAAGAGGACGCTTGATGTGATCAACAACAAAGCGCTGGCCATCAATATTAAATTGAGCAAGGTTCTTGTAGAGGTGCTCAGTTGCTGCCTTGACCTCCTCGTCATTGAATGCGTAATGACCAGAAATATCAAGAATATCCAGCGACAGCTTGTGATCAGCAAGAATCTGCTCAACGGTCAGATTAACCTGATCGCCAACCATCCACTTGCGCCAACGCTCAGTCTCAATTGCCTTAACCAGCAGGGTATTCCTCAAGCCAGAAACCTCGTCTGCCTTCAGGAGACCTTCTTTGACCAGAAGATCTTCGACATCGCAAAGCTTCAGATATGCGCGAGTCTCTTCTGTTCCGTACTGCGGAGCCACGTTCGAAGCGGTGACGTTTGCAGGAGTGTGCTCAAGCAGCGTTACATCATCAAGGTAGTCTGCGTTGTGCTCCTTGAGACCAACGCCGTAGCTCTTGGCCATCTCAGCAAGGCTAATGGCGGCCTCAAAATCGTAGTGTCCAACCTGCTCGGTAAGACGCGTAAGCGTTCCTGTCTGACCAACAATAAAGGTTGGCATTGGCAGGCCCTTAGCGGTGAGCTCGCTCTTAAGCTGCTCAATAAAGGTGTGGTACTTATCAGTTGAGGTTAAGCCGCCGTTTGTTTCCTCGGTACCAACCTCATAGCCAATCTCAGGAAGACCGCGAGAAACACGTTCCTTCTCGCACCACTCAATCAAATCAACTGTACGACGAAGAACCACATCAAGCGGAATAACCTTGCCAATCTCAAAAGGATCCTTTGTTGGATCAATCATCAGCAGGTCAAAGCCGTTGAGCATATCAGCAAGATAGGACTTCTTGGCAAGCTCCATGGCTTCATCTTCTGGCAGGTGAGCGTTGCGCTCCTCATCTCGCTGCCAAGGACCGCCGTGATCACGGCAGAGATAATACAGGCCATCGAAACCAACCTTCTGAGCTGCTTCAGCAATATCTTCCGAGAAACGCTTCTGATCCCAAGAATTTACATATCCTCCACCAAGCTCATCAAGATCTACCTGGTTTCGCGATGCAATAAACATCAGAGGAAAATCGTAGTCTCTACCAAGTTCAAAAGCTGCCTGCAACAGATTGGGCGACATTGGTCCAATTCCTAAAAGCGTGGCGGACTTTCCTGTGTCCTGAAGCTTAAGCAACCCTTCAACAGCTTTTTTGATTGGTAGCTTTTCCATAATTACCCCTTCCCAAGAGTGTTTCTTGGTAATAAGAAGGGCGTGGGGGTTGAATCCCTACGCCCCTCTCCTTTTAACTTCAATTTTTAAGGTCTAAGACCAAAAGGTACATGCGTTTCTCGCTATGTATTACTTGTTGTCCTCAAGCTTTGGCTTGGTAAGAACAAGAATTGCAACACCTACTGCAACGCCAATTGCCATATCAAGGGTGTAGAGGGCAATGTTGTTTGTAGCTGCAGCAACAATCATGCCACCGTGAGGAACAAAGCACTCAATACCGTGCCAAGCAGCAAGACCAGCACCAACTGCAGAACCAATCATGATTGCAGGAAGAGTGTGTGCAAGATCCTTAACAGCAAATGGAATTGCGCCTTCGGTAATACCAATGAGTCCCATGAAGACTGCAGAGATGCCCATCTGTCTATCAGTGTCGTCAAACTTGCTGCGAGCAATAAGAGATGCAACACCGCAGACCAGTGGAGGAATAGCAACTGCAACACGGAATGCGCCGTTAGGACCATAAACACCTGCGGTCATAAGAGCCATGGTGAAGGTAGAAGCAGTCTTGTTAACTGGGCCGCCCATATCAAATGCGGTCATAAGGCCAATTACAATGCCGAGTACAACTGCGGAACCGCCCTGAAGACTTGAAAGCAGGTTGGTCAGCCAGTCCATGAATGCGCCAAGTGGAGCTGCCAAAACGTAGATGTAGAGCATGCCAAGAGCCAGTGAAGACAAACTTGGGATAATCAGAATTGGCATGATGGTGCGGATGGTGTTGTTGACCTTCCAACTCTTCATCCACTGAACAAGGTAGCCAGCAGCAACGCCAAGGACCATTGCGCCCAAGAAGCCAGTAGAAACCTGAACCTCACCTACAGGAACAGGATTGCTTGCCAGGTAACCAAGGACAAAGCCAGGTGCCAGAGCAGGCTTTCCGCCCAAAGAATAGGCAATGTAAGCAGCAAGGACTGGAATCATCATCTTGATGCCAGCCATACCAATAAGGTTGAGGCTCTGCATCAAAGGATTGGTGACTTCAATACCGTCTTTTCCTGCAGTTCCTGTAGCTAGCGAGAAAGCCAAGAAGACTCCGCCAACTACAACAATAGGAATAAAGTACGAAACACCAGTGTTAAACGCCTTTAGAAGGTCTTTTCCGACCTTGCCCAAAACTGAGGGACTCTTTTCCTCTGCCATGGGTTTCTCCTCTCTTCTTCCTTGCGTTATCACTTACGCGCTTGCTACTCAGCCAGCGCAACTACCTGATCAATAAC
>JABZHK010000076.1:0-5997 GCA_015258885.1 Atopobium sp. | reverse complement strand
CTTCTGGGAACGAGCCTCCTGACGAGCAGCAAGCAAAGCCTCTGCAGCCTCGTCAGCTGACGCGCCCTCATAGCCTGCTACCTGAGCGGCAAGCGCCACAAGCTCTTCTGGTAAATCAGAGGTAGACGCCGCCTGAGTCAAATCAATTCCCAAAGCTCCTGTGAGCTCGCACAACATATCTGCTGCACGGAGAACAGGACTTGCGCCAACGTTCTGACCAACCTCTGCAAGATACGTATTTGCAGCAGTTACCAGAGCAAAGATAGCAGCGAGTGCTCCTGCGGTGTTGAAATCATCATCCATCTGAGCGTCAAACTCGCTCTGAGCTGTATTGATTGCCTCAGCAAGCGTGCTATCAGCGTCGGAAAGTTCGTGCTGAGCAGAAGACTGCTTGAAAGCCCATCGGAGATTTGCAACGCAGGTCTTCATGCGCTCAAGCGTACCAACGGTACCCTCAAGGCGCTCAAACGAGAAATCAAGTGGTGCACGATAGTGCGTCTGAAGCATCAAAAGTCTTACTGCATCTGCAGGGTACTTGTCCAAAACTTCCTTGAGTGTGTAGAAGTTGCCCAAAGACTTGGACATCTTCTCGCCATCAACGCGAAGCATTCCGGTGTGCATCCAATAATTGGCGAGAGGAGCGTGCCAGGCGCAAGATGCCTGTGCGGTCTCGTTCTCATGGTGAGGGAACACCAGGTCAGAGCCACCGCCGTGAATGTCAATTGGAGTGCCCAGGTAGCGATGAATCATGGCGCAGCACTCACTGTGCCAACCTGGACGACCTTCTCCCCAAGGGCTTGGCCAGCTAGGCTCACCAGGCTTAGCAGCCTTCCAGAGTGCAAAGTCAAATGGATCGCGTTTCTCGTCATTAACCTCAACGCGCTCACCTGCGCGAAGCTGATCAAGATCGCGACCAGAAAGCACACCATAACCATGGTCAGAACGAACCGAGAAGTACACGTCGCCCGAAGGCACCGCGTAAGCATAGCCCTGTTCAATCAGAGATTGAATCATCTGAAGCATGGCTTCAATCTCGTGCGTTGCGCGAGGGCGAATATCCGGATCTAGAATATTGAAACGATGCATCTGCTCGATAAACGCCTGAGAAAACTCTTCAGAAACCTCTTGAGCAGTCCTTCCCTGCTCAATAGCGCGCTGAATAATCTTGTCATCAACGTCAGTCAGATTCTGAGCAAAGGTGACCTCAAAGCCCTTGTGCATCAGATAACGGCGAATAACGTCAAACGAGAGGAAGGTACGGGCGTTTCCGATGTGAATCTGATCGTAAACCGTAGGACCGCACACGTACATGCGGATTTTGCCCTCGTCGATTGGCTTGAACTCTTCTTTTTTATGCGTCTGAGTGTTATAGACAAGCATGCATACTCCTCGCAACCATTGTGTATTGGTGTAAGTATAAACGGTTTGTGGAAAACCTTTGAGTTCCATACCGTACTAATCAAGATTCAATTTTGTTACCGTTCGCGGATTAGTGCTGGATTGTTTTTTTTGTTTTATTAAACTTGACGAATAAAAATTTTAAGAATTTATATTTGAATCAAAACTGCAAAGAACTAGAAGACAAGAAATCTTACTCTTAACAACTTCAGAAGGTGATTCGAATGAGTAAGTTTTTTAACATTATCCGCTACTGTATATCTACCATTCTGGATAAAGGCAGTCTTGCTATTTTTCTCTTTTTGTCATTCTTTGTCACAGCGCTTATGGTGATTCAACCGCTTCTTGTTGGATTTGTAATTAATCTTTTTATTACGGGAACTACTTGGAGCGAGATACTTTTCTATTGCGCTGTAGTTGCCGCACTAGGAATCCTCATTGCCGGCTGTTCCTATCTTGCTAAAACACGCTATTGTCAGTTACAAATTGATTCTTCGTTTACTATTGAGCGACAGCTGATTGACAAGATTCAACATGCAGATTCATCATTTTTCTCGTCATATGATTCTGGACATTACCGCCAGACAGTAAATAACGATTCTAATGACGTTTCGATTTTTATACTTACACAATGCGTGAGCTTTGCAACAACTATGGTCTCTGTCATAGGCACGCTTGCGATTATTTTATATTTGAACCCATTAACCGCTCTTGTAACAGCTGTTCTGCTATTGGTGAGCTTTATTATCTATAAGCAAATCCAAGCTGCGGCCTATAAAAGATACAAAGAATCTAAAGAACTGCGGTCCCAGTATGGATCGATTGAGCTCTCGCAGTTCACTGATGTAGATTTCATTAGGCGTCATTCCCTCTTTGAGCGTTTCTTTAATCAGCACTATGCCGTCAATCAAAAGCTTCGTAGTGCCATTCATGAGCAGTACAAGCTTGAGTTTGGCGTACAAGAATTAAACAATGCTGTGATTGCCGTATTCCAAGCCATTGTCTTTATTACCTGTGCATATCAAATTTTCCTTGGAGCACTGCAGCCTGGCTATATTGCAACTATTTCAAGCTATTTTGTATCGCTCTTAGGTTCTATTACGCTTCTCATGGAATTTGGTATGGCTTATCAGAGCATTACGGTAAGCCTTAATCGAATTGAGCAGATTCTAGATATACCTCAAGAATCCGTTGGAAACATCATTCCATCAGACGATGTCAATCAAATTACCTGCATAAATGTGTCTTTCTCTTATCCACATACAAATAAAGTACTGATGAACAACTTGTCTTGTAGTTTTGCAAAAGGAAATATATACGCCATTACCGGTGGAAACGGTACAGGCAAATCAACATTTCTGAAGCTCATTAACGGAGAGTGGTCTTCTCACCTATCAGGCAGTATTGCTATAAATGAGGACTTGCTAGCTCAAATTAATCAGTATGAACTTCGAAAAAATACGCTTGGATTTACCGAGCAAGAGCCAAGCATTGTTGACGATACGGTAAGAAATAATCTGACACTGCTGTGCAAAAACCAACCAACAGATGAAGAGATAATCAGCTATATCAAGCTATTCAACCTGGAAAAATTGCTGCTTGGTGATGATCAAAATCTTGATGTTCGCCTGGGTGAACGAAGCTCTGCTATCTCTGGTGGAGAAAAGCAAAAGATTGCAATTATCCGCATGATGCTTATGAATCCAAGTGTCATGTTGCTTGACGAGCCCACTTCTGCATTAGATCAAAAAAGTGTTGATGTCCTGCTTAATCTTCTAAAGAAGGTCAAACAAGACCACATAATACTTCTCATATCTCATGACCCTAAAGTGGTGGAAGCAGCCGACCATATCGTAGAGCTGTAATTTATTGCGCGGTGCGTCCCAGCAGCACAACTGCCCAGGCAGCAATACCTTCTTGAGTACCCACAAAGCCAAGGCCTTCGGTAGTGGTTGCTTTAACGCCAACTTTATCTGGCGAAACACCCATAACCTCTGCCATGCGGTTTCTCATAGCATCACGATGAGGAAGTAACTTAGGCGCCTGAGCTGCAACGGTGCAATCACAATCCAGAAGCTCAAAGCCCTCATTACGAACAAGCTGCATAACATGGGACAGAAGCACCATAGAATCAGCGCCCTCATAAGCAGGGTCTGTATCGGGGAAAAGCTGACCAATGTCACCAGCACGCACGGCTCCTAGCAGGGCATCCATAAGCGCATGAGCCAAAACATCGGCATCGGAGTGGCCGAGAAGACCTTTGGTGTGCTCAATTTTGATGCCACCCAAGATAAGATCTCTACCCTCTACCAGGCGATGAACATCGTATCCGTGGCCAATTTTAAGCTCTGGCATGCTCACTCTACAGCTCCACTTCCGGTTGCGCCTTCTACCAGGCGTCGACTGAGCGTAGCTTCAACAATTGCAAGGTCAGACGGGTACGTGACCTTCACGTTTTCTCGTTGCGACTCAACGCACAGCACCGTAAGACCAAGTCGCTCAACTAACGACGAGTCATCGGTTCCCTGGTAGCCCTCCTGACGAGCTACCTCGTGAGCTTCAAGGAGTGTGCGCGTCTTGAACACTTGAGGAGTCTGAGCAGCCCAGAACGTTGAGCGGTCAGGCGTATCTACAATGGTTGCACCATCTACGCGCTTCAACGTGTCAGTTGCTCGGTGAGCCAAAATTGCTCCTGCAATCTTAGGAGACTTGCGGACCGTACCAATGACCTGCTCGATTGTCTCCACCTCAATGAGCGGACGAACTGCATCATGAACAGAAACAAAATCATATCCGGCAGGCACCACCTGGAGCGCGTTATAAACTGATTCCTGCCTGGTAGCACCAGACGTTGCAAAGTGAACAGGCTTATGGAGTACAAGCTTGCCCAAAACACCCTCTTGAACTGCAGCGCGTTTCTCGTCAGAGCAAGCAATCACAATATGAGCCACGCTGGGCGCGTGATCGAACGCAAGGATTGACCAGCTCATCAACGGAAGACCGCAGACAGAAATAAACTGTTTGCCGTCAGGATACCCAAAGCGCTCGCCAATGCCGCCGGCCACAATGACGGCGACGGTATCGGCTTTTGCTCCATGTGTTGTGAGGCGAGAAGGACGTGGCTTTGACACGACCTTTGCACAGGTGCTGCTTGCAGCCATTATTCTGACTTACCCCACATTCTGCGGAGACTGTTAGCAAGTGCACCGGGGTTCTCGACACCCAGAGATTTGAGGCTGGACGTATCGTTTTCTGCAACGTGAAGCAGCTGCTGCAGGTTGTCGTAGGCGTCAACAATTCTGGCCGCAATCTCATCGTTGACCACGTGAACGCGGGAAAGTGTGCGCAGGCCCAGAGGCTCCATGGACGCATCTTCTCCGCGGCCATCGGAGTAGCCCAGAATCTGGCCAACGCTTTCTGCGGAACGTAGCTCGGTATTGGCCGTCTCGTGGAAGCGGCGGCGGATCGCACGCGCCTCTTCAGCAGAAGAGTCTACAGCGTAGTCGCGAATCATCAGGTTATAGGCCTCGTCGATGCCGCCCAAATATTCCTCGCGCTGCATAGCGGTGGTTTTTCCCTCGCTACCTAGCTCCAAAAGACAAGAATCAAGCTGATCGGCAGCACTCAAAAGAACCTCAAAAAGATAAAAAATGCCTGCTACATCTCCCAGAGTAACGTAGTTATCAAGCTCAAGAGCAGTCAGGCGCAGAAGCGCACGATCAAGCTGCTGACGCGTATTTTGCATGGCAACCGAAAGCTGGTTGACGGTAGACATAATGGCTGGTACCGACTTCAGCGGAATAACGTGACCATCAACGTAGACCGTAATCAACGAGCGGCGAGAAGACACAGCAATCACAATAGACTTGGTGAGCAAACTCATGCGAGCAGCAGTACGGTGACGAGTGCCTGTTTCTGCAGTTGGAAGCGTTGCATCGGGATTAAGGTGGAAGTTGGCGCGAAGAATTCTAGTGAGGTCTTTGTCCACTACAACGGCGCCATCCATCTTACAAAGCTCAAACAGTCTGTTTGCCGTGAAGGAAACATCAAGTTTGAAACCATCTCCGCCCGCAGCAAGGACGTTTTCTGTATCTCCTACACAAATGAGGGCGCCCAAGCGGCCGGCGATAATCATGTCCAGTGCAACGCGAAGCGCTGTACCAGGGGCAGTCATCTTCAGAGCGGTGGCAATACGGTCCTCGTTTTCTGTTGCGCTTGGATCAAGTTGCGTTGGCTCCATGGCTCTCCCTCAATTACTTGCAGCTTACAGGCTGCTTTTGCGATCTGGTACGTTTACGGCTTCAATTTGTTTCAACATTTCAAGTATACGGTTTTGTTGCCGGCGCGTGTAGTGACGGTTTGGAGAAGACGGGTTTCTCGCCGGGCGACTAGGTGGGCTGCTTGACGGGTTTCTCGACAAGAGAACTGTGCGTTTTAGCTGCGATACAAAAAGACCCGAGGCAGAACCTCGGGTCGGAGCTAACTTACTCGGCGGAGGACATCAGGTCGGACGAACCGCCTGCGCTACCCTGTGGCAGAGAGGATGGCCCCATGCTGACATCCATCTGGTCAAGCTGCGCCATTGTCTCTTTCTTGCGA
>JABZHK010000075.1:0-6009 GCA_015258885.1 Atopobium sp. | reverse complement strand
AAGGAATGCTTTGGCATATAGACCTCACCGCGCACCTCAATGCTCTGGTTAAGGCCCCTATTTTCAACCTGCTCAAGACCTGCAAGCGCAAGCTCTCGTGGAACATCAGAAATAGTCAAAACGTTTGCCGTAACGTTTTCTCCCGTGCTACCGTCGCCTCGTGTAGCGGCACGTACAAACTGACCGTCACGATACGTGAGTGCAACACCTAAGCCGTCAATCTTAAGCTCGCAGGTATATGCCACAGGATTAGTGGGCGATGCACCAAGAGCTTCATCAGTTCTGGAAAGCCAAGCATCCAGCTCTTCCAGATTCATGGCATCGTCCATAGAATACATACGAGCAGCATGCTGGACAGGCTCAAACTGCTCAGAGACATAGCCGCCTACGCGCTGCGTATAGCTATCCTCAGTAACAAGCTCTGGATATGCTGCCTCAAGCTGCTGAAGCTCAATAAGCAGTCGGTCAAACTCAGCGTCAGTGAGCTCTGGATTATCAAGAGCATAGTAGGCATATGCCGCATGGTTCAAGATTCTATTAAGCTCCGCTGCACGAGCGGCATCTTTTGGCGAAAGTGCTGCCATAACTACTCCAAACATAAAAACGTAGGTGCAAGAAATCTTGCACCTACCAGGTATTTATTTGCGTCCTCTTAAGGTTCTACCAAGGGCCTTAAGGGCTTCTCGCCTTGCGCTACCATATGGTGCAAGAGGGTCAATAATCTTGCGCAGAGGACTTGCATCAGAAAGCGCGCGCTCGTGGAACTCTGTGACGTCGGAGTCATTTCTAGCGCCTGGCACCATGTCCTGAATAATAACCTCGTAGAACGGAGTGTTGCGCGCGTACTTCCAGAAATAGGAAGCCATGTCGCAACTGGCGTTCTGCCAAGGCTTAATAGCACCAGCAAAGTGAACAATCTTTGGGGCACGACGTGCTGCCTGATAGTCATCAAAGACGCTATTTGGTGCCATTGGATAGAGTTTCTCGGCACGTCCAAAAATGTTGTGCGTCACATTCCAGTCAGCAGGGAGATAGACAACGCGTCCCTGGCACTCGCTGTTCAGAATATCTTGATCGTTGTAGATAAAGATTGGATTGGATGCAATGCGCAACCATTCTGGAACAGTGTGATAGCGGCGCAGTTCAGCGGTATTAAAGACCATAACTCCCGCCTGGAAGTACGCATAAGGATTCTTGAGGTTAAGCACGTCAAGGCTGTACTTCATACGGTCTCCACCGCGGACGTTAAGGTTTGCCAGATAATCAATATCAAGCGTTGCGGCAATAAGATTGTTGCCCATTCTTACATCAAAAAGTTCAGCAACATTACCGTTAACCACAAGGTCAGAGTCAAGATAGACAACCTTATCGTAAGCAGAAAGAATGTCTTGAGCCAAGAAACGGAAGTATGTCTCAACACTAATGTGCGCATTATTAGTGTCTAGCTTGTAGTCTTTAACCATACGCCACACGTTATAGAACGTAATACGAGCATTCTTATAGCGCGAGAAGTACTTCTTAACCATCTCCTGCTTTGAGCCGCCAATATTGGTGTTAAGGACAACTACGTCGTAGAAGCGGCTAGGGTCGGCGTTTTCAAGCATTGAACCCATAGCGCAGGTAAGAATTGGAACGTAGTTATTATCTGCTGCAAAGACAACAGGAACAACGTTCTGGCTTGCAATCTCAGGCTTCTCTTCAAAGAGAGGAATGAACTTCTGGCGAGGCTCTGGATTGGTAAAGTGAACGCACTGTAGCTCTTTTACCTTCCAGTTTTTGCCCTCTGTACGAAGCATATGCATACGCCAGATATTAAAGAGACGCTCAGTCAGATGACCTGGAGTTCTTAGGGCCTCTTTGCTGTACGTAGACATATCAGTACGAGCAGTCCACTCGTCAACAAGTGGGAACACCCATGCAGCATAGCGGTCAAAGAGCTCTTTACGCATGATGTACATGTTACAGAAGCACTGCTGATGGCCGTTGAGAAAAGCGTTTACATCCTCTGTATACTCTGGGTGACGCTCAACAATAAGCGCAGCCATAGTATCCATATCCTTTGGATGAAGCAATGGAGCAGCATGGTACTGCTCAAGAGGTGTGTTAGCGCTTCCAGGGAATTTGCGAATATCCTTTACTCCCGTGGTAATAAGGTCATAGCCTTCAATACACTGAGCAATAGTCTGGTCATCAAGACCATATTTCTTAATGGCGTCTTCATCAATGAAGTCATCCATAACCTCACCAAACGGATTTTCTGGATAAACCGTTTCGGTAAAGTTGAAGTAGCGACGATAATGGCCAAAGCCAACATAGCGAGCATTGGCGATGTTCTTCCATGCCCAATACTGTGTAGTCATCTCACAGTACATGGGGTTTTTCTCGGTAATGGTATCGCCCTCATCGTCATGGAGCATATACGTAAAGCGATTACTCTTCTGACCTGGTCCTACCTGAATAGGCTGAAGGTAGTTGCTTGCGGGAACATCAACATCTTTATGAGAAGTAATAAGAATGCGAATAGGCTGCTGCTCAAACATCTTTACCATGTGCTTTCTTTCTAGATATTCCATGTGCTCATCGGCAATCTGTTTCATGCGAACTGCCCTATCAAACGACAGTCCCTCATCCTGATGCATGAGAGCAGCATATTTCTTTGCATACGTCCTGTAGCGATAGGCATCACTGTCTTTTGGCAGCTCGGTTCCAGTAGCAATAGCCTCGTACGCAATATCCCTTACAAAGCGATAGAGCTCTCGAGCGGCTACCGCTGGTCCAAAGAGAATGGCAAACGGCTCAAGAGCTGCCTCTTGATCTTCAGGAGCAAGACGGAATCTCCACTCAGCACTCAGAAGCTCCAACAGTCTATGCTTCATTCCCTTAAAGGAGTTGAGATGCGCAATGTTATCTGTCTTGCCAATATAAAGTTCTACTTGATCAATGTTGTCTAAGAACTGATAGCAGAACTCTCCGAACTTATCTAAAGAAATACGAGAAGCACCAGTTACTCCGATACCATAGTGGTACAAAAAGCCTCTGCAAGACTCAAAACCATCGGCAGTCTGAGCCTTATCTGCCAGGATAAATACCTCATAGGCATCTTCTGCTCTTACCAGGCGCTCCGAAGTCATCTCTGCAAAGGCAGAGCGGAAAAGTTCTCCGCGATACAAGCGTTGCGTAGCGCGCCAATCAAGCTTCTGTCCATAGCCCTCATCATAAATAATGCGCAGGATATCATCGCCTTGAGTAAAGTCTGATTGCTGGTTAATGTAGCTTTCAAAAGACTTTGCATCAGCTGGGTCAACACCATTTTCTGGAATAACGGTAATGCCAAGGTGGAGAATATCAACAGGGTTCTGATCAATACGAGCAACTACCTGCTCAAGAAAATCAGGAGTAACCTCATCATCACCGTCTAGGCAAAAGACCCACTCGCCTTTTGTATGAGCTGCAGCAGTTTTACGTGCAAGATGAAGTCCCTGGTTAGTTGCATGAGTAACAACTTTGAACCTTTTGTCATCCCCTACTGCCGTAACGATTTTCTCTGGAGTGGAATCTGTTGAGGCGTCATCAACAATAATTGCTTCAAAATCACCAAACGTCTGATTCTTTACACTTTGAATACAACGCCCAATGTACGATTCGATGTTGTATGCAGGAATTACAAAAGAAACCTTAGGCATACCAACTCCTTATAAATAAGCAATCTCAACTATCTTCTATCTTATCTAAAATGTGCCTTCCTGGGGCGCGCAAAAGATGCCTACTCAACGCTCTTCAAGCTCTCCACCATATCAATATTTTTGAGCTTTGGCCGCATAGCAACATACACTAACAGCGAGAAAACAAGCGTGAGTCCAAAGGCAAACCAATAACTTGGTGCATGAATAGCACGACCAAACATAACAAGATCAATCTCAGCAGTTTGAACTACAAATCCCTCAAGATACGTTCCTAGAACAAGTCCAAAGAGCGCTCCAAAGACGGCTAGTAATGCAATTTCCCTAAAGACATAGGCATCAACCTCGTGTCGCGTAAATCCAAGTACTTTAAGGCTGGCAATCTCTCTAATACGTTCTTCAATATTGATATTAGTGAGGTTATACAAGACGATAAAAGCCAACAGAGCTGCGGCAACAATAAGAATGGCTACCACGCGATTAACTACGGCAAGTGATTCTTTGTAGGTATGAATAGCCTCATTGACATCATCTACTGTTGCAACTCCTGCCTGGTTAATAAGCTTTTCTCCAAACGCATCTCTTGTTGTTTGATCTTCAGGAAGCGTTGCATACCAGCCATCCGTGGCGTCGTCTTGAATGCCCAGGGAATGCCATGCAGAAGGTCCCACATACAGATACGACCCAACGTAATTCTCGGCAACTCCTGTAATAGTTAGCGTACTTGGCTCACCTGAAGCGTTTCCAATTCTGTCTTGAGCATAGACCTGAATGGTATCTCCCACACCTACACCAAGCCGTTTTGCAAGCTTCTCTGTAATTACTACCGAGTCTTCTCCAAGCTCTATTGCCTGACCAGAAAGACGGTTACGGAGAGTGGCTAAACCAGCCATGTCTTGAAGAGAATTGCTGGTCATAATAGTTGTTCTTGTAAGCGAACCCGCCTTTTGTGTAGGTGACTCGAGAAGAACATTTTCTCTTGTTATGCGATGAATGTTTGTAGCGCCCACTTGATTGAGCTCTGCATTAATCTGATCAGCTTCTTCACTTGAAACATCGGAGGTCATTCCCACAATGTAGTCATAATGCGAGATAGCTGGCCATTGGTTATCAATGATGTCGCTAATGGAATCCCTAAGGCCAAAAGCCACTAACAAGAGTGCGGTACATCCAGCAATTCCCACGAGCGTCATAATCAAGCGCCGCTTATAACGGACAAGGTTTCTGATTGTAACTTTCCACGAGAAAGACAATCTGGACCATAGAGGCTCAACGCGCTCAAGCAAAATCTTTGAGCCCGCTTTTGGAGCTTTTGGAAGCATAAGGCTAGAAGGCTCCTCTTTCAAAGAGGATAAAACGGCAGCCGTAGTTGAAAGAAGCGTGATGCCTATACCAGAAAGTCCCGAAAGCAGCGCACTATCTAGCTGAATAGGGTAAGGAGCTCCCCCATTTGGGATGGTATAAATTGACCCGTATGCAGAGACAATAACGCCTGGCAGCACCTGACTTAAACATGCTATGCCAATAACAGCACCTAAAAGCGAAGCAGACAAGGCATATAACAGGTACTTTGCCGCAATCTGAACAGTTGAATAGCCAAGCGCCTTATGAACGCCAATAAGCGTGCGCTCTTCAGATACCATGCGCGTCATGCTGGTAAGTGACACCAAAGCAGCTACCAAGAAGAACATCAACGGGAACACATTGGCAATGTCATTGATACGCTCAGAGTCTGCTTGATAAGCGGCAATGCCAATCTCTTTTGTGCGATCAAGTACATACACATCAGGCTCTTTAAGCTCGTCAATCTTCTTCTGAGCTTCATCAAGCTCTTTCTGACCGTCAGCAAGTTGTTTCTCGACCTCAGTGCGTTGCTCCTCAAGACTCTGTCTTCCCTCAGTAGTCTGAGCTTCAGCGCTTTGAAGCGCTGTTTGTCCTGCGTTCAGGCGGCTAAGCGAAGCAGCAAGTTTTTCTTGAGCTGCAGACAGCTGATTTGCAGTAGCAAGCCTTGCCTCTGCCAAATCCTGACGCGCCTGAGCTACCTGAGACTCTGCCTCATGCAGTTGAGCCGTGCGCTGATCTAGCTCTTCTCGCGCGACTGCTAAAGCCTGCTGCTGGGAAGCCAGCTCTGCCTCTGCAGCGCTAATCTGCGCCTGTGTGGCGAGAAGAGCGTCTACTTGCGTAGTTGGCAGACCTAAAGCACTGAGCTGTTGCCGCGCTTCTTCAAGACTTGAAGCGGTGATGCCTTGCGCAGCAAGCCCCGCAAGATACGCATCTCTACCCGCTTCAAACGCGCTCTTTTGCTGCGTAAACGTTGCTTGTCCTGCAT
>JABZHK010000074.1:0-6027 GCA_015258885.1 Atopobium sp. | reverse complement strand
CAGATGCAACAGCAATTTGCTTTTGTATGTTTAGCGGGAAATCGTTCTGAGAAAAGTCAATGTTTACCTGTGTTCTTTCTTTAAATATGCCAGGAACATCTACGTCTTTGCCAGAATAGGCTTCCATAAGCTCTTTTGTATCTTTAAAAGAACCTTTAAAGCTTATGTTTTTAGATTGTCTAGCAAGAATCGGACGAGTCTTCAGTGCTCTAGGTTGCTTACTTACCGCCCAGGCACGCTCACGCTCATAATCACGGCGCAGATGATTGTCATGCGTGAACTGACGCAGCTTGTCTTGCAGCTCACCAAGTCTAATGCGCTGTTTTACTGCATCTGCTCTCACCTCTTGAAGGTAAGAGATCTCTCTTTTCTGGCTTCTAATGAGACGCTCATATCTACGTTGCTTTTGTGTAGCTGCGTAGTACTCATCACTAGTCATGCCTGTAATGCGCTCTTGCTCTGAGTAGTCCATATCTGGAAGTTGCGAATATCCAGGAACATACGGTGTCATGTAGTGGTAGCAGTGAGCTCCACAGAGTCCTGTCACGGTGCCGTATCCGGTTGACTCAACGAGTGGTGGATACTCGGTACTTCTACCGCTCCTGGAATACACCTTACCTTGCCACTCTGCGTGGCTTGGACGCGCGCCAAAGTGGGCATCGACAAAGACCAAGTCCCATTCCCACTCATCCATACGCTGCATGAGAAGGCGATTCCTTGCCTGGTTAGCCTGGGAAACAATGTGGCGTCTTAGAGCTGCATCAATCGTTGTCTTAGTGCCACTGATGTAGTCAATGGTCTCTAGTCCTGAGTTAGCAAGTCGTGTAACTCCACGCTCCATAACAGCTCGTGTTGGCTCTCCCGCTTGGTGACGGGCGATTGCTTCAGCGGTCACGTCATACCAAAGTGCTGCTTGGTCATTGGCAAGCGCGATATTCTGACGCTCTAAGACCTCATTCATGCCCTGCGCTGTCTGAGCAGCGATGATAGTTGCGAGATTAGTCATATGACGGCGTGAGCCCATCGCTCGCACGAACTGTCCCACGAGCGCGTCATCAGTCTTTTTAAGAGCTTCCTTCAAGACCTCACGTGTCTGCTTGTCGATAGCTGGGCGGTACTTGTAGTAGATCGCGAGAGCTTCTTCACGAGAGAGTCTAGAGAGACGCTCAAAGTCTGCAATTTCTCGACCTCTGATGACTGCACCATTCGTGCGTACTACCTCATCAAGCAGGTTGAGAAAGAAGTATGAGAGTTCCTGTACATAAGCAGACTGTGCGCCCCCCACGAGACGCACAGCGATTTCTTCAGTCGGTTTCACGTCTACTCACCAAGGTCTGCGTCAAGTGCCACTCCGCTGGTCTCGCTAGTAAATGCCTTTGCGTCTTCCTCACTCATGCCTTGGTACTTGACGAGATACTTCCACTTAGGACAGAGACCGCGCGCAATGTCATCCTTCATCATGTCGCGGTCTGCTTTGTCATCTGAAATAACTGAGTCATCCCACAGAATGTCAACCGGCACAGGCTCGTCTACCTTGTAGCCGTTCATGGCGCACTCTGCAGCAAACGCGCCCTGGATAAGATCTCTTACTGAGTTCTCAATGGAGTGCTCATGCTTTCTGATGGTTCTGATAAGCGTTGCATTAGTGCTTACAACCTCTGTTGCAGTCTTGAGTCCTTGTCCCAGTGTGAATGACCAATATCCCGCACCAAAGCCAGTTCTAAAGCCTAGGACAGCAAGAGCGTTGTTGAACGCGGTAACCATGTCATCAATGTGTGTATCAGGGTTGTAGACGGTCATAGGAGACTCTGCACTAATGCCAGTAGAGATTGGCGCGAACATGATTTGGTCCATAGTGTTGACAAACTTGGCTTCACCTTTACTATTACGCACAATAGCTTGCTCGTCTACAACCATCTTTGGCAGAGAAACCCTTACCTGCCAATACATCTGGTTAAATGCTTCGTCTACCAGTCTGCAGGAGTCGCAGATGTCCTCGATGACAGATACTCCCAGCGGTGTGAGCTCGTCATGAGCGTTGTACTTTGCTGGCTTAACAAGCGCATAGGTTGACAGTGGTTGCTTGGTGTCAACAAAGCCTGTAATGCCTTCAACCTCAACAGGAGTAATGCGGTTCTGTGAGTTAAAGAGCAGCGTCTCTACCACGTGAGACTGTGTCTCTTGGTTGAAGTATCTAAGTTGCAACTGGTCGAAGAGCTTAGAGTTCACAGTCACCTTGGAGATAAACGCACAGCCATCACCCAGAAGCGGGATAATCTGCCACGCCTTCATAGAATCAATGCTTGTCGAGACGTTGCCCTCATAGCCATGGAAGTTAGCTACCCATGCACCAACGCCCAGGGCAAAGACGGTGCTGATGAACTCTGCTTGCTCGTCTACAAAGTTAGGAATCGTGCGCTCCAGCCAGTCATTTACCGCGTCTTCAGAACTGGAAAGGACTGTGCCTTCGTTCATAACAAGGCTTGGAATCTCACTTGCAACCATTGAAGCTGGACTAATTGAGAGCCTGTCATAAGAGTCAGCACCATTGTTTATGATGTAAGGCTGCTTATAGTACTCATTATCGTGCGTAAACCAGCCCCACCAAAGCTGCTGGAACTTATCCATTGATGTGTCCGGTGTAAATCCACGCTTCTTCAGGTACCTAAGTGCCCAGTCTGGCTTTTGGATTGTAATCTTCGACAAGGTGAGACCCCTTCTCTTTACGTCAAGCTTCTGTCATTGATAAGCGTCATACACGCATAACGCACAGCGTCGATAGTGTGGTTATCAGCGTCTGGCAACTGCCCTGTGAGCTGGTTGTCCTTTGTCATCACATATGAGTAATTGCTGAACTCCCGTGCTGCAGTTGTGCAGCTGGAGTCAATCACAATCTTTGCGCGATACTGCAGCCACTTGATTGAGTTGTGGATGTTGTGCGCTCCTGTCTTAAGAGCACCACGAGCGTTAATGCCATTGGCTTTGAAGTCAGCAATACTCTTTGGCTCTGCGCTATCACACCACACTGTTGCATAGGGCTCAGCGTCCTCAATGACATCCTCACCGTCTTTCAGGGCATTACCGAGCTTCTCGCTTACGAGCTCAGCAGTATCTTGGTTAGAGAGTCCACACTTCACAAACTCGTCCAGGATGTAGAGCGTGCGAGTCTTTGTGTCGTAGGCAATCTTCACCCATGCGAATGGATCTTGTGAGAAGCCCCAGTCAACGCCATAGTAGTGATACTCAAGCTTTTTGCGCTCCTTGTATGCGATGTCTCTCACCTCAACACGGGTGAAGACCTCAGAGCCAAAGCCAACCTGCTCGCCCAGCCACTCATGGCGATACGCTTCCTCATCAAGCTCTTTGAGTGCTTCAGCGTCTTTTCTGACCTGCTCTGGTATCCACTCATGAGGAACATCCAAGTAGCTTGACTCAATGACGCGCTCCGGGTGAGTCGAGAGCATGGTAGAGACGTGCTCATTTACCCAAGCATCGCGGGAACGTGGCGGGTTATGGTCGAAGAAACGGAAGTATACAGAGCCTTCTGGAGCGTCACGAGTGACAGACTGCATAACCGTTCTGAGTTCACCCCAGCCGTTGAACTGGTCTACCTCTGAGAACCATTGGTAAGCGTAATATGTGCCGTTTGGTGCCTTGATTGCCTTTGTCTTCTGCGTATGGTCACCGCCACGGAAGGTAATGACTTGACCAGTTGCGGGGCGCGTGAGCTTGTACGGGCTCTTAGAAGGCTTCCATTCATCACGGATGTTGAGCTTATCAATCGCCCAGAGCATTTGCTCAAAGACGCCGTCACCAATATCTTTACCAATCTTTGGCATGATGAAGGCTGAGCGGTCCTTGTGCTCCATGAGTCCTTGCATGATCTCTAAAGAGACCGTGGAACTCTTCAAAGAAAAACGCCCTCCCCTTAGCCACCATTCACCTCCTGCGTCTGCTGCGATTGCACGATGCAGTGAGAGAAACGGTGGTGCTAAGAGAAGGGCGAAGTCTGCCACGAATGGCTTCTCTTCTTCTTCCACATCTTCTGGAATTGCGTCTAAGAGCGTCCTGCCAATGGAAGAGATGGCAGTGACTGCAGTCTGGTTCACGCCTGAGTCAGCAATAGACTCCTGTGCCATTGCAAACGTCTTACCCATACCATTTAAGACTTGAGCACGGGTGATAGTTACTTTCTTTGAAGCACGTTCTTGGAGGTCTTGAAGCCTTTGTTTAACCTTTGTATCGCTCTCAAGCTTGCAAGCAGCAATATCAACACTTGCTTCTTTCCACTTTGAACGGTGCGGATAAGCTTCCAGCATTGCCTGTCGCTGGCTCTTGCCAGCAACTCTAGCGAGCACATACTTCTCATGATTTGCGTTTGTGAGTGGTTGCGTCTTCAATGCGTCTGACCTTTGCTTTTCGCTCCTTCTTCCTCTTCATCTTAAAGGCAAGCTGACGCTCCAAATTCTGCTTGCGCTCAAGCTCTTGCGTGTGCTTTCTCAAGTACTCACGCTCATCAAGCGCACACTCTTTGCAGAGCCCCCAACGCTTCGCATCCTCTGCATCAACCCACACAGGGTGCTGCCCACACTTCTGGCATAAAGGCACAATGCCCTCTGTACGGTATCTTCCGTAACGGTGGCGCACCATAGTGATTGCTTGCACCGAGTGTGTTGGAATAAGCTCGTGGAGTTCCTTGGCAGTCATGGAAGGATTGCGCCAAAGCGTTTCAAGCTCTGACCAAGTCCAGGACTGATACGTTCGTCTCCCTCTTCTTGAAAATGATGAAAGAGATGAAACATTTATTTCATCTTGTTTTCTACGCTTGCTCATTGAGCTTCTCCCTCTTTATAAAGAGTCTGTATGCGTGACTACAAACTAAATGTGGCTCACGTTGTAGCTTCTTAGAAAGCGTCTCTAGAATCGCAACAATGAGCGCGTCTTCTTTCTCGCTCCATATTTTGTGAGAGCGTGTATGACTTGTTTTACTTTGGATGCCTCTATTCCTTGCAAACACTTTGATGTCAGTAATTGAGCGTTTAGGCATAAGACGCTTGAACCCTGACCAAATTGGTCCATGCTTGGGAACTTCACGCTCAATGATTGCAATTTCCTCAGCTGTGAAGGGGGAGTGATCTAGTTCTTCATAGCTGCGTCTGAATCCGTTCACGTAAGCTTTCCTTTCTCATAAAGAAAGCGAGTCATTTCTGCTCGCTCTCTTAGTTCCTCTTTTTTCAGTTCTCGCTCCGATACGTTTGGAGCATGTGCGTTTCGCTTAAATATCGCTTTATCGCCCTCTGAGAGACACGCTAAGGCGCAAACTCTCTTGCCCTCAATAACTCCAGCCAAGGCACACGTAGAAGCGCACTCAGAGCCTGTGAAGGGGCATAGAAGATATTTAACCTGTTTAGGCAATAGAAACACCTCCATTCTGAATAAATGTTGAATATGCGCCCTTGAGTTTTGCGGGCACTAAAATGCCAGTTCTACCTGCTTTGTTCTTAACTGTGTGCAGTGCTACCTCTTTGAATTGAGGAGTATCAACCTCGCCTTTTGTGAGTATCAGTGCTGCCCAAGACGCGTAACCCACAACTCCAGAGCCACGGAACCAGTCAAGGGATGGTTCATCCTTAGCATCGAGCTTCTTCAGACTGGAAAGCACAAGGAAAGGTATCTGCGTATCAAAAGCAAGCATTTGAAGGTTGGTAGCAACTTGCGAGACTCGTGTGTATTCTTGCTTGTCAATATCTGAAGTGCCAGTTTGGTACTGCTGAATGTAGTCAATGATGACAAGGTCTGGCTTATCTCCATCTGCCATAACGGTGCGCACGATCTCTTCGATTTGTGTTGTGGTGCTTACGTTGTCAATGATTGCCAAGTTTGGTGCAACCATATCCTCGTAGATGGCAGCGTCAGCAAGTACAGCATTAGAGTGCCTTGCATTGAACGCATACGCTGAGAGGTTTTGCAAACCTTCTGGCAGTTGTAACTCGTTGCCTGGACCTTTAATGACTGTTGACCACTCAA
>JABZHK010000073.1:0-6255 GCA_015258885.1 Atopobium sp. | reverse complement strand
GACAGGTGCTGTCCTCAAAACTGACGAGAAAAACATCTTGTACGTAGACTCCCTCTCGGAAGCCGACGGCCCCGTGCCCACCTATCTTGACCTGCTGCAACACGATGCAGACGCAATCGTATCTGGTCTCATGGGAAGGTAATTGTTCGATGAATCTTTGTGTTTCGCAACTTTGCGCCTGGTACGAGAAAAAAGACCGCAAGAAACCCATCATTTATGACGTGAATTTCTCGCTTTCAACAGGAGATCTTTGCGCACTTGTTGGCGTCAATGGCGCCGGTAAATCTACGCTCTTCAAAGCACTTATGGACACCATCGCATGGGAGGGGTCACTTACTTGGGGTCAGCAACCTCTTTCACAGGCGCGCAAGCAGGGAAAAGTCGCTTACGTCCCTCAAACGGAGGCAATTGACGCAACGTTTCCGCTGCTCGTAAAAGACGTTGTTATGCAGGGAAGATATGTTCATCAGGGCTGGATGCGCATACCTTCTGCTCAGGACAAAGAGTTGGTCACCCGTGCACTTGAACGCGTTAACCTGGCCGACCTTGCAGATCGTCCACTTGCCCCACTCTCGGGCGGACAAAGAAAACGTGTTTTTGTGGCACGTGGAATAGCGCAAGCTGCTGAGCTGGTATTTCTCGACGAACCGTTTGCGGGAGTGGACGCTCGCTCTGAGGCCATCATCACCGAACAGCTCAATAACCTCAGTAAAGAAGGCAAAACATTGCTCGTTTCAATTCACGACATCAATTTGGCCCAGCAAAAATTCCCGCTCTGCCTGGTCATCAATAAAACCATTACCGCACAGGGGTCTTCAAAAGAAATTCTTTCTGGAGATGCCCTCCTGCAGAACCTTGGTATTTCCGAAGATACCCACATTGAGGAGGTGCTCCATGCCTGAGGTAGACATTCTCCAATACGCATTCATGCAGCGAGCCCTCATCACCGGAATTGCAACCGCCATAGTCTGCGGGCTTTTGAGCTGCTGGATCACACACATGGGATGGTCGCTTATGGGCGACGCCATCTCGCATTCTATTCTCCCAGGCGTGGTCATTGCTCATCTGCTGGGACTTCCCTATCTGGTAGGAGCACTTGTGTTTGCTCTCATTACCGTGGTGTTGGTCGGACAAGTCAAAAAGAGCCAAATTGTGCGCCCTGATACTGCTATTGGCATTGTATTTACAACATTTTTTGCGCTAGGAACAGTTCTTATATCAAAGGTTCCAAGCCAAATTAACCTCTCGCACATACTCTTTGGAAACCTTTTGGGGGTCACTACTCCCGACATGCTGCAAGTTCTTTGTATTGGCCTGCCTATTGCAATCCTGCTTATCCTTAAAAACAAGGACCTGACCTTGCTTTCATTTGATCCCACGCAGGTTCAAGCAATCGGTCTTTCTACTAAAACACTCACTTCATTCTTGCTTGTTGCCCTAGCCCTCGCAATTGTCATATCGCTCCAGGCAGTTGGCGTCATTTTGTCAGTCTCGCTGCTCTTTGTTCCGGGTGCCTGTGCAAGGCTTCTTACCAATCAGATGCGACATATGCTCTGGATTTCTCCACTTATTGCCACAGTCAGCGTTTTGATTGGAATAACAGGCAGTTATTACTTAGACGCCTCTTCTGGAGGAATGATTGGACTTACTCTCGGCGTGGTTTTTTGTATCATTTTTATACTAAAGAGTTTACCAAAGCTTACTTTTAGGCATATACTAGACAAGAACTAAGAAAGGAGGACCAATGCGTACACTCAACACTTCAGAAGCCCAGCTCACGCACGCAACCCGCGCGCAAAAGCTCTTGCACAGGCAAGCCTCAGCGGCTCTCAGAACATCCATTGGTCTTATGGTCGGAGCTCTTCTTATTGCGATGGTTCATTAAGGCTTCAACTCAAATAATCACCCAAGTTTGGCGAGAAACCCCTTCTATTCAAAGGGTTTCTCGCTAAATTTTTATATAAGTGTTTGAACGAGAATACCTACGGTTACTGACGCAAGGTTGGCCAAGATTGAAAGAGTCCATGGGGTGTTGCTTACTCTTTTTACCTTGTAAATGAGACCTTCAACAGCAATAACAACCAGCTCAATCGCTATGACGCACGCCCAGTACTGAACGTCGTTAGCAACCACATCAACAAGGGCGCTTGTGATAAAAACAGCAATTGGATTAGTAAGCGCTTGAGCAGCAACAACAATCAACAGCGCTTGATTGTCTTTAACGCCCAGCGATTTTGCGACAATAAGCTCAACAGTAATAGTCAGAATCAGACAAAACGCAAATATCGGAATAATGGTAATCAAATACGGCAACAAAAATATTTGGTCGTCCATGCCATTAGCCTTCTGCTTGTTTGTCTTCAGCAACAAGATAGTCTTCAGCTGCGCACTCATCTTCAACCGCAAGCTCATCAACCTGATCAGATGGCTCTGCGATTAGAACATCTTCCTCTACAGCCTCAACAACTTGTGCTGCCTGGAACATACGCTCATGACCAAATGGCCCTGTAGCCACGGAATCTTTGACTAACGTAAGACCTACTCCCAACGCAAGTGCCGAGACCAAACTCATAGCAGAGAGCATCAATGGGTGCTCAATACGGAATCCTGCGAGCGCAGGCAACGCGCCTACAGCTAGTGAGAAACTGGCCAGTCCAAACGCGGTGCCTTTTGCGTTAGGCAAGATATTTGCTAGAGATGCCAACGTAATGGACATAGTAAAGTTGAAGAAAAATACACCCAGAAGGCCCATAACCGGTATCTCCCATGAGGGCACAAACAAGGTGGCTGCAACAATGAGCGAAAAGATAGCTGTAGTCCTAAAGCCAATACGATCAGCAACCATTCCACCAAGCGCTTTACCTGCAAATACACCAAGAATACTTAATACCAGTAAGAGCATCTCGCTCTTCCAAGGAAATGCCATAACCATGCCGGCATAGCTTCTCAGCGCCACCACAAGGCTCAGCAGTGCAATCGCAAGCAATGTATTGAATGAAAGCTCCGAAATATCAAACGAAACGTTATGCACGTTCCAGTACTTCTTGTTAACCTTTTGTACTACAAGCGTAATAAGCGCGCATAAGAACAATAGCACAAGCAGGGAAAATGCAATCTGAAGTCTTCCCATTTGAGCACTTTGTGTACCTAAAAAGACTCCAATTGCGCCAGTTGCAATAAAGATTCCCGAAGGTCCTGCATGTTTTTGCGAGATATTAAGGACGCTCAGTCCACCTGCACTATGGAAGAGCGCGTTTCCAATCGCAAGCAAAAGAATTGCAGGCCACTCGAGAAGGGCTATAGGGACCAGCGAAAGAATAACTCCAGCACCCACTAAAGCATACGAAAGTAAGGCGGCATAGGAGTTCTTATCCAGCTGATCCAGCGCAATGCCTATAGGGAGCTGCAGGGTAAAGGCAACTATGTCATACAGTAAAATACTGAGCGCAACAACTTCCATCGAACCCTGACCAGACTCGCCCAACACTCGGCTTACAGCACAGAGCATCGAAGAAACACAAGCAAAGTCAACTACAAAGTGACAAAGTGCATACGCAAAGGTAGTGACTTCTTTTTTGGGAAGAATCTGCTGTGTTGTAGGCAAATTATTACCTGTTACGCCTTTTAATCATGATAAATCCGACTACAGCCACAAGAACAACGACTGCGATCAAACTTGCATGAGAAGTGGTTAGACCAACTCTTGGCGCATTACCAACTCTTGGCGCATCAATAACATCAGCTTTTGCCATAACAGAAATCACGGTTGCCATTACAAAAGTGCTGATAGCAAGCACAATTTTATGGGCTGATCCTAAACTAGCACGTAGATGACGATACAGTGACATAGTACCTCCTTCATCAACTTTTTAATATTTTACCAGTACACACGCCGCGTTCCAAATGTACTCCCGTAAACGGTATAAAAAAGCGCCCGACTAATGTGAACTACCTCCCATTTCTTGGACATAAGAAATGGGAGGTAGTTCATATGCGGGTGATTATGATTCTGCAGCGTGTTAGCGTCGGCTTTTAGGCCTGGCGCACAAAATAGCGCAGCTTTGGTAGGTTCTGCTGAAGAATCGACATGTTCTTAATCAAGATAGCCAGGCAGCTAGGCGGTCGCACTGCCTGATATGCATCTCTATGCATAAACTTAACCTAATATGCTAGAAAATGAATAGCGTCATATAAAAGTTTTAACTATCGATAAATTCTGTATCTACGGAACACACCTAAGTCAGATATTCTGCTCAGATGGGGGCATATTACACACCTAATGACGATAATCTGCACGTTTGAGGTATTTTCAGCGTCATGTATACGTCTTTTTGACAGATTATCTGACTTAGGTGTGTTTTGAACTGCCTCCTATTTCTCGTGTCTAAGAAATGGGAGGCAGTTCACGAATGTCAGGTACTTTGCAATCAATTGTGGTTTTCTCTCAATACGTTAGGTTTAACCTTGCGGTCATCCCAACTTTTAACCTTACTAAGATTAGTTCTCAGCCTTCTTGATCTTCTCGCCAAGTTTTTTGTCAATGACGACGTAGAGGTAGCCTAGGGCAACAAAGACAACAATCAAAATCACAATGGTCAAAGCAACTGTTGGGACTCCTAGCTTATCAAAGTCCATAAATCCATAAGGCCAGCGAGACTTCTCTTTAATCTGCACACCAAAGCCCAGGACTAAAACAATAATGTACGCAAAATACGTGAGCGGATACAAAGGCCAGATCAGAGGCTCTTTGAAGCCCATAGTTGGCTTCTCGTCAAAGAGCAGCCAGTCCAAAACGGCGCAGATAGGAATCACATCATGCAGAATAAAATTGTTGAACTTAAAGACGCCGTTGACAAAAACCTCGCCATGGTCAAGCAGGAAGTAAGCTACCAGGCCAGTTACGGTAATGCCCAGCATAAGCGTGTGTTTGACCGTTGGCATCCATGGCTTCTGAGCGGTCTCGGGATGCTTGTAAGCCTGGAACAGCGCGCCCCAGAAATAAGCAACAAGCAGCAGGTTAGAGATGTTGGTGAAGTAATACAAGAAAGAAACGCGGAAGTTCATTCGGAAGACGCCCGCAGAATCACACAGTACAAAGGTGCCAATCACAGCAATACATAGCTTAAAAATAAATGACGCTTTCTTAGATTTAATCAACGCAGTACCTCCTTCTGTAAAGCGAGAGGTCACTGTAAACCTAACGCGCCGCGACAAAAATACGTAATTCTCAGAGTTAACAGTTATGTTTCAAATGAAAAAGATTCAAAAAAATGCGGTCTTCTCACTTTTGGCGAGAAGACCGTGAAATGGCGAGAAAATCGCAGATGTCAAAGGTGTACCAGATCAACTAGGACTGCGTTACTGAAGCGCGTGCTTGATTACAAGAATTGGATGGTGTAGGAGCAGTCGAGGTCCTGTGGATTTCATGACCTCTTTAACGCGAGCGCGCATCTCTTTGCTATAGCAATGCGATTTGCATTTTGAGCAAAACGTCTTTGTCTCGATATGAGGACAGCGGTCCACACGCGTATGCGCATACTTCTCAAGCTCAGCGCACTCGTCGCACAGAGGTTCGTGGGCTTTGGTGCGATGGCACTTCTCGCAATAAAAACGAATCATGAGCGAAATAAGATCTTTTTCTTTTTGACGTTTCTGCGCAATTTCTTCAGGTGTCATCAGCTCACTCGTCCCCCATCAACGGTGTAAACAACATCTGCAATTCCCATGGTAGAAGCCCTGTGAGAGACAAGAACCACGGATTTGCGCTCAGTTTCTTTATCAAGCGAGCGCAAGATAATAGCCTCGTTTAGGCTGTCTAGGTTACTGGTTGGCTCATCAAGCAGCATGAGTGGCGCGTCATGCAAGAATGCGCGAGCAAGGCCAATGCGCTGGCGCTCTCCGCCAGAAAGTGAGTCGCCAAGCTCTGCAACAGGCGTGTCGTAACCCTGGGGCAGCGTGGAAATGTACTCGTGAATTGAAGCCTTCTTGCACGCCTCCACAATCTCTTCATCCGTTGCGTCAAGCTTTGCAATGCGGAGATTGTTCTTGATGGAATCGTGATACAGGTGCGTATCCTGCGTCATGTAACTCTCAAGATCACGCAGGTTAGAGGTATTAATCTGCTCCAAAGGGGTTTCAGAAATTTCAATGGCACCAGGTGTTGCTGGCCAGAAACGCATCAAAAGTTTTAGTAGCGTAGACTTGCCTGAGCCGCTCTTTCCCACAATTCCCACGATCTTATCGGTAGGAATATCC
>JABZHK010000072.1:0-6424 GCA_015258885.1 Atopobium sp. | reverse complement strand
GCCTAAGCGACGATAGCAAGGCAGCAATCACATCGATGCCTTATTTTGACGCAGAAAAATTCTTTATTTGTACAGGCATTAAGGTTAACGGAGCTGATAAAGATGCTAACTAAAGAAGATCGTGCAGTAATCGCCGAGAGGTTGAACAATTATGATTGTGAATCACTTTGGGGGCTGTATCGTGAGCTTATTGGCGTAGAAGAACCAGAAGATACAACGTATAAGGAAGATGTTGAGGCGTTTTGTAAGAGCCTAATCGACCTATGCGACACGTCTAACATGGTAGAGCTATCGCTTGATAAAGACGGTGAGGTTATTCATGTAGGAGATACGGTATACGATGACGATAACTTAAAGTATGAAGTAGTTGGTCAGATGTCAACTGACCAAAATATTATTTTGAAAGTGGACGGGAAAACCGCGAATATACTTGCATATGCTGAAACCCTAACCCACAAACAGCCTGTAACAGCCAAATCACTTGCTCAACGTATTAGAGATGTATTAAGAAATGACCATAGCGAAATGTCACCGTATACTTCGCGTGAATTGGTTCATATCGCTAACGACTTAGAGCGTCTAGGTAATAACAATGAGTGGGGTTACATATCAAGACCGCAGAGATATAGCAGAGAATTTGCGCAATCTCGCAGATTATTCAGGTCGTAGTGTGCAATATGCCGAGCAGTTCAGAGACTTGCTGGAAGATGAGATTTTCTCAAACATCGAGCATCACGATTATAGCGATATGTTTGAGCGTCTAGCCGACCTGATTGAACCGATGTACGAGCCAGATCCTGTGTGGGTTACATGGGTTGAATCGCTCAAGGACGGTGACGTTGTAGACAGTTTCGCCTACGACCTCATCGTGCACGGCGGAGACATGGGTCCGAACGGAAATGTATGGGATAGAGTTGACGAGGGCACGGTGTTGACTAATCAGCTGTTCGACAAGTTCAAGGCAGATTTTAAGAAAGAAATCGAAGCCAGCGACTCAGAGGTGGTGCAGGATTGAGCAAACAAAAGCAGAAAGGCACAGCGTTTGAGCGTCAAGTCGCAGAGTACCTTAGCTCACGTCTTGGAGCTAGCATTGAGCGCAGAACCACAGCAGGAATACACGACAGAGGAGACATTGCGGGAGTGTTCTTCCGAGGTCTTCCGGTAGTCGTGGAGTGCAAGAATTGCGCTCGAATGGAGCTTCCAAAATGGCTCAAGGAAGCCGAGACAGAGCGTGGCAACGCAGACGCTGAGTTCGGTGTGGTAGTTCACAAGCGTAAAGGCACAGGCGAGAAAAGCTTCGGTGACACTTACGTCACGTGTACGCTTGAGACGCTCGCAGCCATGATTGCAGGAAGTCACGATTTACTGCAATAAATCAGTATTTATTTAATTCCCCATTTTTAATAACCAAATAGAAAGGTCTAACAATGAAGAAGATTCTTCAATGGCTGGCTGTTTGCGTATTCGCGGTGCTGGTATTTGTGCCAGGCATCGCACAAGCGCAGACAGTGCCGGTGCAGCTTACAAGCTTCCAAGTAACCAACTTAGAGAAGCAGCCAGTCAACTCAGTAGGCTTGCACTCAAAGTTCTACATGAATATCAACTGGGATGCAACAGGACAGGAGTTGCACAACGGCGATTCATTCGACATCGAGCTTCCAACATTCCTGCGCTTCCCAGATGACACAGCTTCGAGCTTCAACCTTTACACGCCAGACGGAGAAGTCTGCGCGGTTGCAGAAGTGAACCCGCTCACTCAGACATGTCATGTCACCTTTACCAACTACGTTGAAGGCAAGGACAATATCAAGGGTTCCATTTGGTTGGCAACATGGATTGGAGAGGACAACGGACTAGATCATGAAGAGTTGAGAATCGTTCAGACCTCAACCGGTCAAGTTGCAAGCTTCACAATCCACACGGAGCGTCCTAACGTGCTTACGGGCGAGGTCATTGCCAAGTGGGGTGTAGCTGACACAGACGCAGACACCATTGAATGGAAGGTGCGCTTAAACGTCAACCAGATGAACCTTACCAATGTCATCCTGGAAGACAGCATTGAAGCTGGCTCTTATATTCCTGGCTCTTTCAAGCTCTACCGAGTGCGCATGGATGAGTATGGCGCAATCGATGACTCGTATGGCTGGAATCCAGTCCAAATTGATGAGCCAACTATCAATGGCTCTACATTCACGCTGAACCTCCACAACGCAATGGCAAATGGTGAGCAGTACTTCTTGATTTACCGCACAACCAAGAACCCACGCATTAAAAACTCCATCACGCTGTATTCAGCTGAGAAACAAGCTTCTAGCGTCTGGACTTATGTAGCAGCTGATTCTGGTGGCAATGGAAACGGCGATAACCGACCACAACCAACTGAGCCAGAGACTCCACCTACTCCAGAGCCAACACCGACTCCAGAGCCTAATCCAGGACCACAGCCACAGCCAACGCCAGAAGAGTCTGACCCGGAGCCACAGCCCGAGCCAGTAAAGCCAGCGAAGAAGGTAAAGAAGGCTAAGAAAGCAGCTTTACCAGCAACAGGAGATGACGCAGTTATTGCGGTTGCAGCTGGAGTTGGAACGGTTGCGCTCACATTCATCCTCACAAGCAGGTTTGTAAGGAAGGAGCAGTAATGGCAACAGAATTAGAAGACAGAGAACGCCTTGAAAAGATGACGATAAAAGAGCTTAAGGCAGTCGCTAAGGACGAGGGTATCTCACTCGGATATGACAGCGCACGGAAAGCTAATGCGGTTGACACGATCATCTCATGGCGACGCTTTAAGGGCTGTTACATGAGGAGGTACTAATGCTTTGCCCTAAATGTCTGAATGATGGCTGGGGCAGTACTGCCTTTGACCTAGAGCACGATGAGCATGGCTGGCGCATCAGATGCCCTTACTGCAACCATACTTCTAAGTACTACCAAAACAAAGAGCTAGCAAACGTGGCATTTACGATAGAAGAAGCTGAGCGAGTTATGCAAGATGAAGCAGCTAGAGCCGACTAAGTACGTTGAGCCCAACGCAGAAGATGTGCGACTCATAAGAATATGGCGCATTGACTATGACTCGGTCTGCTTTGGACTTTATACGTACACACCTGCTCAATTCCATGCGGTCTACTCGACCGCATGGGACTTCTATCAGCGCAAGCCAACCATGAAGCACACAACGGCTCCTGGCACAGAGTATGTGGAGTTTTACCACGAATATGTCTGCGTCTATGAGTCACGCATGCCAGCGTTCATGGAGTGTGTGAGAGCAAATGGACTTCACGGCAAATACCACGAAGCCGGACACCCGGAGAAAGAATACAAGTTTTAGTCTTCCGTCTTTGGTTTTTCAGCTTTTTCTAATATGTCCTGTGAGTGTTCCACGCAGAATTTCCCGTAATTTGTAAGAGTTATTACGCTCTCATCGAAATTTGTCTCAGTGATATTGACTAGATCATCTACATAAGTGAATTCATCGTGAGTAGTAGTGTAATCATAAGGGACCCTTGCAAGACCCTTTTCAGATAAGACTTTTATGGCGTATTTATCTATGGGTGAAAGAGTTTCTATACGCTCTCTAGCTTCTTTGATTCTCTCTTGTAGCTGCTCTTCTTTTATTCTTTCATTTTCTAAACGCTTTGCTTCTTTTTCTGCTAAAGCTTGTTTTTCTTTTCTGTCTCGCTCTTCATCTTGCCTTTTTATTTCATTTTTCCAAATTAAATACTTAGAAAGATTTAAGAGTGCACCTAGACACATGCCAAAAAATAAACAGAGAAGCGAGTAAAACGCTGTGATTATTGGGTTTCTTTCCCAAAATTCACGGATATACGTGCTGAAAGATAAAACGGCAGCACCACCTAGTCCAGTAGCAGCAAGAAAAGAAACAAGTTCGATGACGTGCTCGCTCAACCACTCCGAAAACTTACCCATTTTTGACCTTTCAAAGGAGGTTTAAGTGCATGAAGTAATACTTATTTTAACTGGTATTTTTTGGTTTTCAGCAATGTTTTTAATCGGTCTAAAAATCACACTCTATGACAACAGAAAGGAGTAGATCATGGGAGTATCAGTTCTCGTGCTAGGTCATTCTGGCACAGGTAAGTCAACCAGCTTAAGGAACTTCAAGCCAGGCGAAATTGGCATTTTTAATGTGGCAGGCAAGCCACTTCCCTTCCGGGGGAAAATGAGCAAAGTTGACCATCCGACCTACGCTCAGATGAAGCAATCGCTCAAAGCTAACAAGCTCAAGGCGTATGTGGTTGATGATGCGAACTACTTAATGGCATTTCAAAGCTTTGCAAAGGCAAACGAAAAGGGCTATGACAAGTTTACGTCTATGGCAGTTGACTTTGAGCAATTATTGGAAGCTGCAAACAACACAAACGATGACACAATCGTTTACTTCTTTATGCATCCTGACTATGACGATGCAGGAAGGCTGAAGCCTAAGACCATTGGCAAGATGCTCGACAACCAACTTTGCATTGAGGGAATGTTTCCAATCGTGCTTATCACTGAACGTGATGACACAGGCTATCACTTCATCACACAGACAGACGGCTCAACGCCAGCCAAATCCCCAATGGGTATGTTTGATGAGCTCGTAATTGACAATGACCTCAAAGAGGTTGACAGCACCATTCGTGCGTACTGGGATATGAAAGCACTCGCTTAATTCCCTATTTATTTAATTCACTATTTTAAGGAGAAAATCATGAAAGCATTCGGTAACTTTGACAAGGTAGTTGCATCTAACGGCGGTGGCTCTTCTATGCTTGAGCCGGGAGGATACGTTGCAAAGATTGTACGTGTTAAGGACCACACAGACGAGAAGAAGCCATATCTCGAGTTCGTCTATGACATTTGGAACGGCGAGACTAAGTCATTTCTTTTCGCACAGGATCTTGCAGACACCACAAACGACTGGAGACACTCATTCCGCATCTACTTCACTGGCACAACTGACTTCGGTAAGCAGCGTTACAAGGCACTCACAGAAGCAGTTGAGAACACTGCCCAGGGCAAGGGTGCAAAGGCATTTGTCTATGAGGACAAGGACGACGCAGAGCAGACACTTGTTGGAAAGCTCTTGGGCGTTGTCATTCGTCACCGTTCTTACGTCAACAGCGAGGGCAAGGTTAAGACAGCAGTTGATGTCAACGCATTCATTCCAGGCAAAGACGCAGCAGAAGGCAACTTTGACCAGAAATACGCAGAGCCATTCGAGGGAGACGGAGTCGCAGAAGCACGTGCAAACGCAACTAATGCAGTCATTGACGCTCCTGCGCCTGCCGTTGAGCTCGCAGACGAGGATATCCCATTCTAGAAGCCATGAGATAAGAGAGGAGGTGGCACGTGGCTGATTACACAGACGGCTCTGGATGGGCGAAGCTGGACACAACAGCTGCGTGCCATCTAGCAGACTGCATGGATATGTTCCAAGGAAGAGCGGCATCTAAAAGAAGAAAGATGTTGCTCTTCTGCTATTCAAAGCTTAATGGAGCAAAGATTCCATTCTTTAGACTTGGACGTGGAGCGATTTCTAAAGCTTGCGGTGTATCAGATGAAGTAGCAAAGAAGTTCATTGAGTTCTGTTGTGACAATGAAATCTTTGTTGAATTTGAAGAGACAGAAAAGGGCTTAACTCCCAAGCGTACATTCTGGTGGATTCTTGAGGGGGTGGGTCTTCAAAGAACCACCCCTAGGGTCAAACCCCCTACTTCTAGACCCAACTACATGGGTCAAAAACATAGGTCTAAGAACCACCATCAGACGCAGATATATCAGAGTAGGGAGGAAAGCTCTAAAAGCGACCTTTCCTCCCCCGCTTCCTACGTCTCCGCTGACGCTACGACGGAAGCGGGTCAGATGACAACAGAAGTTCATTTCTTGCGCACTGAAGATGTGCAACCAAGAGAGGACGCAATAGAAGTCCCACAGGCTGAATTTGACGCTCAAGAGGAAATCTTCAGACAAGGCATTCAAGAAGCACTTGACAATATCGAACAGTCAAAAGCAAGAAGTATTGACTGGGAGTGGCACTTGTATAGAGAGTCACATAAGCCAGTAGCGGGTGATGGTAAATGACGTTTGAATATTTGCGCCAGCTGAACCGCCCAAAGTATGGCTGGGACGTTGAATGTTATTTGGCAGCCAAAGAGCCACTTAAGACGCATACAATCGCTGATGATGCACTCTCAGGCGGTCTTATGCCAGGCTTAACCATACTTGGTGGTGTTGCTTCCGCTGGTAAATCTTCGCTTGCAGTGCACATTGCAACTGAAGTGGCACAAGACGGAAAACGTGTAATCTACTTCACCCTGGACGATACGTGGGGCAACATCACCGCACGTTCTATGAGTTGCTGGTCGGTGAAGAATCAAGGGCTAAAACGTCAAGGGCTCACGGTTGTTCCCTTTGAGTG
>JABZHK010000071.1:0-6444 GCA_015258885.1 Atopobium sp. | reverse complement strand
ATGCAAGCGGGAATTGAACTAGCCCCTGGTAATCGCATGGATGACGGTCTGCTTGAGGTTATTGTCATTGAGACTCACATGACTGCAAAGCTGGTACGTCCGCTGCTCTCCGGCTTCTTTGATCGCACAGGAGACTCGCTTGGTAGGCCTTACCTCAATAGCTTTAGTGGCAGAGAAATTACCGTTGAATCGACATCGCCTATGCCTCTTGAAGTAAATGGCGAGGTTACCTGCCACGACATTTACGCTTACTCCGCTCGCTGCCTTCCAGGTGCGGTAAACGTAGTGGTGGACCACATGAGTCCTTACAGCAAGAAAGCGTAAGTGCAGGTAAACATCATAATAGGCGCCGCCAAAGCTTGCGTTTTCTATTCTTTCGTTTTCGTAACATTCAGCCAAAAAGATTGCACGTAACCGTCAGATTAACTAATCTTTTATAGATACATTACTAGGGTACGCGCAGAGACTTCTGTAGCGTACACGCAGTTGATGGGATATTTTTTGGTTGACGTTTCTAAAATTCGCGAGAGGTTCGATGAGCTTTCAACTCCTATTCTGAAGTCTGGAAGACTCTATCAGCTTGCAACTTTTACACAACATGGAACTACCAGCACACTCGACCACGTTATTGCGGTTGCTTACAGCAGTCTTGCCTTTGCTATGAACGCTGGAATCAAAGTTGACGAACGCGCGCTTGTACGTGGTGCGCTCCTCCATGACTACTACCTTTACGATTGGCATGATCACGAGGCTGCACCAGACAATTGGCACGGATTTACTCACCCTCGCCATGCGCTTGATAATGCCCGCGAAGACTTTCCTGATCTAACGCCTGTTGAGGAAGACATCATCTTGCACCACATGTTTCCTCTTGTCCCCGTTCCTCCTCATACCAAAGAGGCTTGGATTGTTACAACCTGCGATAAAGCTTGCTCCACTGCAGAAACGCTGACAGGCAATCCATACAAAAAAGACGGTTTCCGCCCAACGGGTTTCTCGACACCTGAAAGTGATTTCCAGGGCACAACCAACAGTGAGTCAGATGAGTTTAACGACTACATGGATTACGGAAATCTCTCGTGAGTACCATGGCTGAGACACTGCGCACGCTTTTTGCACTCGATAAGAATATTGAGCTCTTTGTACAGTATCTGCCTCAGATGGTCATAATTTTTGCGCTGATTTCTTTTGGCGGCTGGGTGTACGAGACCATCTATTGCTCCGTTGTCGAGGGCGAATTTACCAAGCGCGGGTTTCTTTTTGGACCTACGTGTCCCATTTATGGCATTGGCGCGCTTGCAGTTTGGCTGGTACTAGGCCAGATCTCCAATCCGTTTATTGTCTTTATTATTGGCGGATTTTTAGCCACAGTTATTGAATACTCAACTGGTCTCTTTTTGGAGCGACGCTTTAAAAAGAAGTGGTGGGACTACTCCATGTTTAAGTTCAACTTACATGGTCGCATTTGTCCCCAGGCCAGCGCTGTGTTTGGAGCATTTTCGGTTACTTCAGTCTTTGTACTAGTTCCTGCGATGCTTAATATTTTGATGCTTTTCTCAAGGCACACCATCTCTGTAATGGCCTTTATTGTGGTCACGCTCTATTTTATGGATACGATTGCCAGCCTTCTTTGGAATGGACCAACTACCCATCACAAGGTTGAAGCCGCAGCTCAGGATGCATCTTTGAGGATTGAAGAGGCCGCACATAACGCATCACATCAGGTTGATGCGATGGCTCAAAGCGCTTCGCAGAAAGTAAGTGCTGCGGCACAAAATGCCTCACAAAAAGCAAACGAAGCTGCTCAAAAGGCAAACGCGGCGGCCCAAAAAGCAAATGCAGCCGCTCAAACTGCAACCCTTCTTGCCGCTCAAAAGGCTAAAGAGGTTTCCCAGAAAGTCCAGGTAACCAAGCAAAAGTTTGACGACACTACCCAGAAAGTCAAAGACCACCTGCCAAGTTCGTTCCCCTGGGACAACTAAACGGGCTTCTCGACATACCGTAATACCTCAGCAAACGCTGATTTAGAGTTTGGATTTGTATGTACACCATTGAAAGTAGAGTTAGATACAGCGAATGCGATGAGACGGGCAAACTTTCCCTGGTAGGCGTTATGAATTACCTGCAGGATTGCTCGACGTTTCATTCTGAAGATATTGGCCGCGGCTTTAAGCAGCTGACCAGCGAGGGATACGCTTGGGTTCTGGCAACTTGGCAGATTCAAGTTGACCGACTCCCCCAATTTGGCGAGAAGATCTGCGTGGGTACCTGGTCGTATCAGATGAAGGGTCTTCAAGCTTCCAGGTCGTTTGTTATCAATGATGCAAGCGGTACAAACATCGTAAAAGCCGATTCTACCTGGTATTTAATGGATATTAAAGAGGGCAAGGCAGCTCGCGTTCCAGAAAGTGAGAGCATCTACATTACTGGTGAACCTCGCGTAGATCTGCCACCAACTCCCCGCAAAATTGCACTTGAGGGAAATGCCGTTGAGGGTCCAGCTATTCTTGTTTCTCAGCAGCACCTAGATACAAACAAGCACGTCAACAATGCTCAGTACGTGCTTATGGCTGTCGACACGCTTGTGGCCCTTGGGTATTCTCACAAGCTGCGCCGCATTGTGGTTCAGTACAGAAGCCAGGCCCACTTGGGCGATACCATTACTCCCCAGGTATACACCGATGAGACGGGTTTCTCGGTAGTGCTCAAAGATGCCGAAAATTCTACTGTCTTTGCGACAGTCAGACTGGAGGGATAACATGTCCGAGGCCAAGACAATCAATGTAGCTGCGGCTATCTTCTATAAGAACAACAAAATCCTTGCCGCTTGCAGAGCTGACGCGGATAACGCTGGCTTCTGGGAATTTCCTGGCGGAAAGGTTGAGGCTGGAGAGACCTCCGAGCAGGCCCTGCGGCGAGAAATTCAGGAAGAGCTGCACTGTAGCGTACAGGCAGCGTTCTTCTACGACACGGTAACTTACTCCTACCTCACCTTTGACCTGCATATGGATTGTTTTGTCTGCACACTTGGCGAGTCTGAGGAGCCTGTTGCAGATCCTGAGGTTCACTCAGAGCTTCGTTGGCTTGCTCAAAATGAGCTGCTTGATGTGCAGTGGCTTCCTGCGGACATTGAGCTCATCAAGCAGCTTGGCACGTTCTGGAACGATGTCTTTGCGTCGCAGCACCTGTAGAATCTGCGGGGCGCGTGATCCGCGGGCGCAAGCGCTGTGGGTGTAGGCGAGCTGCAAGCGTGGACAAATCGTCGTGTGCAGAATACTTTGCAGAGTATGTGGAGTGACTAAAAGAGGGGTTTCTCGCCATGAAATCCTTGGGCGACGACGGGTATCATCAAAGTGTAAGCGTTTGATTGAGGATTGATGGCAAAGAAAGACGACAACCAAGATACCAGGCACAACAGGCATGAATTTGGCGACGAGGGCCCTGATTTTGACCCAAACGATCCGTCGCAGATGCCTGATGGCTCTCCTTTTCCTGCGGGCTTGCTATTTTTTATAGTTATTATGCTGCTCTCGGGATTGGGACGTTCTTGTGTCGCAAGCAATCAGACTTCCTCTAGCCCGCTTTTTGGGGACCCCTACAGCGCTTATTCTGATAGCAATTGGTAATGTGTTTGGAAAAGACTTGCTATACATGCAACTAGCAGGTGTTTGTTCCATTTTGAACGGCATTTTGAAGGATTGAATATGAGCAAAGCAGATCGCATTTTTATTGATATGTGCTCCGACATTATTGAAAACGGCACCACCACCGAGGGCGAGAAGGTCCGTCCTACCTGGGAAGATGGTACCTCCGCATACACAATCAAGAAGTTTGGCGTCTGTAATCGCTATGATTTGCGCGAGGAGTTTCCAGCGCTGACGCTTCGTCGCACTGCGCTCAAGAGCGCTATGGACGAGATTCTGTGGATTTACCAGAAGAAGTCCAACAACGTTAACGATCTTAACTCACACATCTGGGATTCATGGGCTGACGAGTCTGGCTCCATTGGCAAAGCCTACGGTTATCAGGTTGGACAGGTTTCTCACTACTCCGATGGCGATTATGACCAGATGGATCGTGTACTCAAGGACCTCAAAGAGAATCCGTTCAGCCGTCGTATTATGACTAACCTGTATACCTTTGCCGATCTTTCTGAGATGAACCTCTACCCTTGCGCATTCAACGCAATTTACAACGTTACTCAGGAGCCAGGTAAGGATAAACCTACGCTCAACCTGCTGCTTGTTCAGCGTAGCCAGGACATTCTTGCAGCTAACAACTGGAATGTTTGCCAGTACGCTATCTTGCTCATGATGGTTGCGCAGGTCAGCGGCATGGAGGCTGGTGAGCTGGTTCACATGATTGCCGACGCTCACATTTATGATCGCCACGTTGACATTGTTAAAGAATTGATTTCTCGCCCCACCTTTGATGCGCCAAAGGTGAGCCTGAACCCTAACATCACCAACTTCTACGACTTCACTACTGACGACCTCATTGTCGAGGATTATCAGCACGGTCCGCAGATCAAGAACATTCCGATTGCGGTTTAGGCGCAGTTGCTGCAGACGCGGCTGGCGCTGCAGGCGCCCGGACGGATGCTCAAGCTAAGATCATCATTTCATGTAAGACGATACTTGCCAGGAGAACCACATGAACGCAATTGTTTCTGTAACACGCGATTGGGGCATCGGATGCGACGGAGATCTTCTCATCCCCAACAAGGCTGACATGAAGTATTTTGTTGAGCACACGCGCGGTTGCACGGTTGTCATGGGCAGAAAGACGCTGGAGAGCTTCCCTGGTGGACCGCTTAAAGGTCGCCGTAACATTGTCATTTCTAGAAATGCCGATTACCAGGTCGAAGGCGTTGAGGTGGTGTCGTCGGCAGAGGAAGCGCTTCGTTTAGTTGCAGATGAAGCTCCCGAGAAGGTCTGGCTTATTGGTGGAGCTTCGATTTACCGCGCTCTTCTCGACAAGTGCTCTTACGCGTACATCACGAAGCACGACACCGTGGTTGAGGCGGATACGTACTTCCCCAACCTGGACGAAAATCCTGCCTGGGAAGTTTGTAACGAGGAAGATGGCGGCGTGACTCCAGAAGGTATCGCTTTCAAGTTTGTGACCTATCGACACATTTAGGCGTCGTGGAGCCTACCAAGAGCGTTTTGTTGTTACGCACAATCCATCAATGCGTCCAATAGTATGAATTTTATGTTGATTGGGCAAAACAATTTATGGGTTCTTTAGTTTAATTTTCATCTAAGTCCCTCTTTTACCTGATGGTATGAGAGGACTTTTTATTATGGCAAAACCGAGTCAGGGAACTGACAAATAGCTGTCAGATTGCTGAAAAAGCGTGCTGATATATTCGTTTCTCAATCTAAGGAGGAACGAATGGATATTATTTTCTCGCATGAAACTGCGCTTCAAATCTGTGGTCAACTTAAGATTCACGGAAATGATGAGGTGTTATCACAACGCTCATCAAGGGATTTCCGCGCAACGTACGCTGCATGTTCAGATGAGACATATGAAGAAAAGCTTAAATTTCTGAAGAAAGAATATGGCATAGTTTTGGCTAAAACCACTCATGAAATGCTCAGAGATAATTTGCGGACAAGGAATTGCGATGCGCGAGTATCTCATCAATTCAAATGCCTTTTACCTGTTGGTTCGCTTATTGAGCTCGGACAAAATGTGTATTGCATCTCGCCTGCTTTAGCTGTTTGTATGATGTCAAGGAATAAGAGTCCTCTCCATCAAATTGTACTGGCTAATCTACTGATGGCCAGTTATGGTCATCTCGCAAACGGTGAACTCTGTGAATTTGATATGCCATTGGTAACTTCGAACGAGCTTGCATCTCTATTGAATGCACTTGAATCGTACTCTCCCGGTTTGAGAACTACGCGAAGAAACATGCGCTATTTCTTTTCCGATGCAGCCTCTCCCATGGAGGTCAAAATGGCAATTAGATCTGCCCTGCCATATTGTGAAGGTGGTTTCAATCAAATGCCGATTGCGTTGAATAAATCGTATGTAATAAAAGACCAAATAAACCAAGAGGTTCAACCTAAAGAGCGAAGGTTAGATTTACTATATGGCAAGATGTCCAAATCAAATTTGTCTGGATTGAATTTAGTAGCTATTGAATATAACGGTGCATATCATGATGACTTCTATCAGCAAAGAAAAGACAATCAAAGAACAAATGAGCTGAATTCGGTGAGTATTAAGGAGTACTTTGTGAATGCGGATATCTACAGAAACCAGCTCGCAATGCAAAATATGTTCCTAAGCATTAAAAAGGACTTGGGAGATAGCAATCTGTACCGGATTAGGCGGATGTTACATCAGTATTCTCATGAGCAATTCATTTTGATGAATAAACTTGATTCAATATACAGATTTATGAATGAACTAATATATAAAATTTAACTA
>JABZHK010000070.1:0-6551 GCA_015258885.1 Atopobium sp. | reverse complement strand
GCACAAGTACGAGAACGCTCCCTCGCAGGTCACCAGCGTGCGCTGGTTTTCCGGCAGTGAGCTGAGCTCCTCGATCAGATGAGAGGAGATGTTGTCGAGTTCCTTTTTGTATGCGTCGCCGTTGGCCTCGAAGTCCTTGGCGTGGTCAGGGACAAGGTTGCTGAGCGCGCGGACGATATTCTCGACGTAGATCTTGCCGTTTGTGGGCGACATCCACGCGTGTGGGTTGGCTTGGCCCTGGTAGTCGCCCTCGGCGATGGGGATGGCGGTGATGCCTTCGCTGAGGTCGGCGCGCTGAGCAGGCGAGTCGTCGACGAAGCGCTCAAACCAGCGCTCAAGCCCCAGGCCGTTGTTGAGGATGAGCTGGGCTTTCTGTGCGCGCTTGAGGTCGTCAGGCGTTGGCTCGTAGTCGTGGATCTCGGCTCCGGCCTTGGTGATGGATTCTACCTGGCAGAACTCTCCTGCAACGCGAGAAGCCATGTCTTGAATGACGGTAAAAGTGGTCAAGACAAGGGGAACCGACGAGTTTGGGTTTTGCGCGGTGCCTGCGCTGGTAGCGGAATCGCGTGGGCCACACGCGGCGAGAGAAGCGATGGCTGCCGCGGAGCTTGCACCGAGCAAGGCCAGCGCTGACCTGCGGGTTAGGAGAGGGTTGCGGGTAGCGTGCGGGTGTGGGTTTGCGACTGCCGGGTTATGCGTGCAGCAATGTTTCATAGTGACTTCCTTCAAAGAGATGAGAGCAGGTAGCTACGGGACTGAAAGCAAGAAACTGATAGCGTGAGGCCAAGAGTTAGGTGTTAGGAGCTACGAGCTCAACGGGTTTCTCGCCATATTGTATTCCTAAAAGTTAGCTTTGTCTAACTTTTGAAATTTACGAGGAAAGAAAAGGGTTTGGTTTGCGGACAAATGTCCAAAAGATTGAACATGAAATTTAATGTGTCATTTATGTCGCATTTTAAGCAAATTATTTTCCTTTGGCTTATTTACCATAGGATTTGTGAAACAAAAATAATTTTTCTATAGCAAATTATGTGAATATGGCTAGAATTTATTTTGTTTCCTAATGGTTTGTGCTCGTTAAAAAAGGAGAGAGCATGGCATTCGATTTTACAGGTAAGCTGGTTCTGGTTACAGGCGGAAGCGCTGGTATTGGCGCTGAGATCTCCAAGGGTATTGTTGCTGGAGGTGGACATGTAATCGTTTGCTCTCGTCACGAGGACACTGGCCGCAAGTTTGTCGAGGAGCTCGGCGAGGGTAACTTCTTCTACACAATGGACATTGCAGATGCCGAGGGCGTCAAGAAGACCGTTGCTCAGATTCTTGAGGAGTGCGGCGACGTCAACGTTCTTATCAACTGCGCTGGTCGCATCAGCTCCGTTCCTTTCACCGAGGTTGACGACAAAGAGTGGAACAACACTATCAACACCAACCTCACCGGTACCTACAACGTAACTCACGCTCTCTGGCAGCACTTCATTGATCGTGGTGGCGCTCGCATTGTCAACGTTTCTTCCGTTGCAGGCAAGATTGGCGGCGGCCTCCTTGGTACCGTTGCTTATGCATCTTCTAAGGCTGGCATGAATGGCTTTACCAAGGCTATCGCTAAAGAGGGCGGCAAGTACGGCATTTCTTGTAACGCTGTTTGCCCATCCTTCACCATTACAGATATGACCACTGCACTCTCCAACGATGAGGAGAAGTACAAGAAGGTCGTAGGCATTATTCCTCTCGGCCGTCCTGCACAGGCATCTGAGCCTGCACAGATGGTACTGTTCTTTGCTTCTGATGCTGCAAGCTTCGTCAACGGTGAGGTTGGCGACTGCGACGGCGGCATTGTTATGGACTAGGTGATTATTGATGGCTACAAAAGAACCAATTTCTCTTCAGCACCCATTTAAGGCACTGGGTCGCATTCCAGGCGCAAACATCCTGGTACCACTGCTTCTTGGCGTTTTCATGAACACATTTTTCCCAGATGTATTCCCAACGCTTGGTAGCTTTACTGCCGCAATGACCGTTAAGGGTACTGCTGCTCTGGTTGGTGCTTTCATGTTGTGTGTTGGTGCAACTATTTCGTTTAAGAGTGCACCAAAGGCTGCTCTTCGTGGCGCTATCATCATCATCTCTAAGGTTGTGTTCTGCGTTGCTCTTGGTCTTGCAGTTCTATTCTTCCTGAACGACAACCTGCTTGGCCTTTCTTCCATGGTCATCCTTGCTGCTTGTTCTGGTGCAAACAACTCCATGTATGCAGGCCTGATGGCTGATTATGGTAACGAGTATGAGCAGGGCGCAGTCGCAATTACTACGCTGGTCGTTGGCCCTCCAGTTACCATGCTTGCTCTTGGCGCAACTGGTCAGTCTCCAATTAACTGGTCTTTGCTTGGTGCAGTTCTCCCAATTATCCTGGGTATTCTGCTTGGCAACTGCTTCCCATCTATGAAGAAGATGCTCACAAGCGCTCTGCCAGCAATTATTGTCATGACCTTCTTTGCTATGGGCACAACCATGAAGTTTGATTCTCTCATTATGGCTGGTCCTGCAGGTATTCTGCTTGGCGTCATCTGCTCTGTTTGCGGTGGCTTTATCAACTACTTTGTTGATAAAGCAACTGGCGGAACCGGAATTGCAGGCGTTGCGATTTCTTCCTGCGCAGGTGCAAATGCACTTACACCTGCTGCTATGGCAGAGGCAAACCCAGCTCTGTATGGTGGCGCTGCTCTCGCAACGGCAAACGCACAGGTAGCAGCTGCAGTTATCGTTACTGCAATCCTGACACCACTGATTACTGGTTATGTCGCTGAGCACTTTGCTAAGAAAGACAACACTTCAGAGAAAGTTGTTGAAGCTGCTTAACAAGTTCTACAGTTCAAGCACAAAATCCCAGCACCTAGTGGTGCTGGGATTTTTTGTGCTGCGAAACAGCACTGACTCTTTGTAAAGACGCTCGAAGAATGGCAATAGACGGCTGATAGGGGGGGCGGTGGATGCAGAGATCCTTCGCGAATCACTCGAATAAGTCTCCAAGTGGTAAAAAATGCGTTTAGTTGGAGATTTCATTTTTCTGCATACAACGTTTGCCCAGATAAAAGTTTTTGACGCGGTAAAAAATCGTCTTAGTTGGAGATAAAACAGCTAATTTTCAATTTTCATTTCCAACTAAACGGGTTTTTTACCTTTTTCGGCACATAATTTTGAGCTCAAAAATTACGTATTCATGGAAACGAATATAACAATCTGATTATGCAAAAAGGGTCAGAGCGGAACGTTCTGACCCTTTGATTTGCAATAAAACCTGCGACCAGCTTTGCCACAAGTAATTGGGCAAGTAATTTCTGCAAGTAGCAACAGGCAGTCTTAAACGACAGCTACTTAATCAGGACATTTCCTTCATAGCTGTCATGAACATCCTGAGGCGTGACGCCCATGTGCTTCTTGTATAGTCTGCTGAAATAGAACGGATCGCTATAGCCAACTGCCTCGGAAGTCTCTCGCACAGAAAGGCCAGATTGAAGTAGCTGTTGAGCATGATCAAGACGTTTTGCAATGATGAATGTCATTGGGCGAACGCCAAATGTTTGGACAAAATTGTTGGAGAAACGTTGAGTGCTCATTCCGCAACGTTTAGCCAGGCCAGGGATGGTAATTGGATCTGCAAAGTGGAGCTCAATATACGTGCGAGCCTCGGCCATGCTCTCCTGAACCTTTTGGCTGTTGGTGAGTAGGAACATAGACTTGATGAGCTCGGTGCCATTGACAATCTGAGCAACACGATTGTCCAGCGATGGGGTGGTGTTAAGTTTTTCCAGGTCAAGCACCTTATCAAGAATGCGGTCGAATCCTTGAGGATCAAATGCATAGGCATTGAAGATTGGGCTGGTGACATCGCCCTGAATGCCATCATAGTAGATGTTTACATGGTCAAACGAGCGTCCGTAAAGGGTTCGATACGTTACTGTCTGACCTGCAGGAACATGTACAACCGTGGTTCCTTCGCAGACAAATTCATTTCCACCAATAGTAATCTCGGCAGCTCCAAAAACAGGAATGATGAAAACAGAGTGAGCAAGCGAAAAGGTAACTTGGGAGTCAGCAATCTTCTGTTGGCGGTTGATCGAAAACACACTATACGTCTGCCGCGAATAGGTCTCTTTTAGCTCCTGCAGATTAGCCTGCATAGAATCTCCTCATTTCATAAGCGCTTAATTGCGCCGAATATTAAAAATAACATGGAGAGTATTTTAGCCAGCAGAACTGCGATTGCAACCCCAAAATCAAATAAAATGCCATTTCAGGGGTTAAATTTTGATTAACGAGAAAGACAATTGCCTACGTAACTTTTATAGAATGGTTTAAAAAAGAACAATTTATGAATAAATTTTGTCCATTCAAATTAAAGATTTTACATTTTGATTGTTCGCTTTAAACTGCCGATAAATAGCGTTTTTTGATACCATGAATTAGTTATGCACAAATGGTTTCTTCAGGTTAACTTTAGATACTACAAACTTCATTGAGATGTCGTAGCTTTCTTTTAGTTTGCCATGAATTCCATTGTTTTTTGCAGGTTTTAGGTTTTTAGGTTTAAGTTTAGGTTTTGGTTCTTGTTGGCTTCTGTAGAGTTTTCTTGTAGAAGGTTTGTATATGGAGCAGCTTGCGCACGTATTTTCACTTATCGTTCAGCCCGCATACGACTTGACCGGCAGTTGGTGGGCGGCAATCTTTCTTTTTACCCTTGCAACTAAAATCATCCTGATGCCTCTGGCACTTTGGACGCAACAAAACTCTATTGTTATGGTGCGCCTTATGCCCGAGACCTTCCGTTTGAAGACTCGCTACTTCGGCGACAGGGAGACCATCGAGGAGCGCTCCAACGAGCTCAACAAAAAGGCAGGTTATCACCCGCTATTGAGTCTTATTCCTCTGGCAATCCAGGTAGTCATCCTGTTCGGCTTGGTTGACGTTATCCATGGCATCACTGATTCTGGCGCGCCTGGCACAGAGTTTTTGGGCATGACCCCAATTATCGACGGTGGTATCACCTGGATTATGCCACTGGCAGCAGCTTTGTCCTCGGTTGCTCTTGGCCTTGCTTCCAACAAGTTGAACCCACTTCAGCGCGAGCAGTCTCGTGCAGAGAAGAACACCACAAACGGTCTCTCTATTGCAATGTCACTTGTGCTTGCAGTCTACGTAGTCTGTGGCATGGCATTCTACTGGGTCTGTTCAAACCTTCTCTCAATCCTGGTCCAAATTGTCTGCAACATCATCATTGACCCTCGTAAGCAGGTTGATTACGACGATCTCAACGCTGCTCGTGACGAGTTTGAGGCAATGGACGCAGCAACCAAGTCCACTCACAAGTGGTTCCAGCGCGATCCTCATGCTGCTCGCGAAAAAGAGGACTACAAGCGCTTCTTTGACACCATCGGCAAGCACCTGGTTTTCTACTCCGAGTCAAGCGGCTTCTACAAATACTTCCAGGGCGCCATCGAGTGGCTGCTGGCAAACTCTGACATTCGTATCCACTATGTCACCTCTGACCCTAACGACCAGGTCTTTGAACTGGCAAAACAGCAGCCTCGTCTGATTCCGTATTACTTGGGTCAGCGTCGCCTCATCACGCTTTTCATGAAGCTCGACGCTGATGTTGTGGTAACTTCCCTCGGCGACCTGGAGAGCTCCTACATGAAGCGCTCCTACGTGCGCAAAGATGCTGAGTACATGTACATGTGTCACCACATGACCTCCATGACGGTCACCTCAACGCGCAACGAGTACACCTACTACGACGACGTCCTTTGCGTTGGCCCTCACCAGCAGCACGATCTTGAGCTGGTCGAGAAGTACTACAACACGCCATCCAAGAGAAAGCCTGCTATTGGCTACGATCTTCTCGACAGGTCAATCCAGAACTATAAGAAGCAAAATCTGGGCCAGCGCAAACCTGGCGAGAAACCCCTGTTGTTGATTGGTCCTTCGTGGCAGTATGACAACTTGATGGACAGCTGCCTTGACGGCCTGCTTGAGCAGCTCATGGGCCGCGGCTGGCGCATTGTGGTCCGCCCACATCCAGAGTATTTGAAGCGTTATCCTGCCCGTATGGAGGAGATTCTTGCTCGCTACGCTGACGCGGACCCAGAGGAGCTCTCCTTTGAGACCGACTTCAGCTCTAATACTTCGGTTCTGTCGGCTGACCTGCTCTTTACTGACTGGTCAAGTGTTGCTGAGGAGTTCTCGTTTACCACGCTCAAGCCGTCGGTCTTCATTGACACTGCAATGAAGGAGAACAACCCCGATTGGAGCAAGATTCACACAGATCCCTGTGACATTACGCTTAGAAACGAGATTGGCCGCAGCTTTGATCCTAAGGACCTCTCGGGCCTGGGCGACGCGGTTGCGCAGATGCTCGATGAGACTGATAGCTGGTCGCACAAGATTGAAGAGATTCGCAACAACATGATCTTTAATCTCGGTCATGGTGGAGAAGCTGCAGGTAAGTTCATCCTTGAGCGCGTTTTGGCGCACCAGGAGGGAACCGCGGACGCTGACGT
>JABZHK010000006.1:0-19134 GCA_015258885.1 Atopobium sp. | reverse complement strand
GGTCATGCACTGCGGCGATGCGAGGGATGTACGAGCCTTCTCGCTGGTACAGAACAGAGTTGGTTTCATTCATTACAGTTTCCTTTCACGTGGACTGATGGACCAACGTTCTAGAAAATCATACTCTATACTGTGAGATGGATATTTGACGTATCCGCCTATTTTATGAGACGTAACAAAGGAGCAGAGATGGCAGATCAGCCTGTTGTCGGCATTATCATGGGATCAAAGAGCGACCTTGCAACTATGGAGGGATGCACCGCTGAACTTGAGCGCTTGGGCGTTCCATATGAGCTGGTCATCGCATCCGCACACCGCACTCCAGACAAGGTTCACCAGTGGGCCGAGACCGCTGCTGACCGTGGCCTCAAGGTAATCATCGCAGCTGCAGGAAAGGCTGCTCACCTGGGCGGAGTTGTTGCCGCATTCACCCCACTGCCTGTCGTTGGCGTTCCAATGAAGACCTCCGACCTCGGCGGCATGGACTCCCTGCTTTCCATGGTCCAGATGCCATCCGGCGTACCCGTTGCCTGCGTTGCCATCAACGGTGCTAAAAACGCAGCTATTTACGCCACTCAAATTTTGGGCGCTTCTCTTCCAGAGTATCGCGAGAAGATCGTCCAGCTTAAAGCCGAGATGGCTGACGCATAAGCTAACGCGTACCGCACGCACGTAGTCCGCAAATAGAACTCGCATGCGTACTTGCACCCGCAATCGCACACGAGACCCGCGCTTTAGGAGACCTGAGGCGCGGGTTTTGCATATCGCAAAATGTGATTATGCGATGACTTCATAAGATGCACAGAGATTTTTGTTTCGTGCATAGCTAAACTTTTAAGGGGTATCACAAGAGTATGACAAAGGTATGACAAACGAGTACCTTCAGAAGGGAAGTGCATGGAATCAAAAAACGGCAAGCATTTTGCTTCATTCGCCGCTGACGACCAGACGGCTGGAAATACTCACACCTCAAAAACATCTGTCGAGGTGGTTTCTATGAAAAACTCCGCGTCCTCAAAAAAAGAGGGCGACAAAAAAACCTCTCCTAAAAAGTCTGGCGAGAAACCCGCCAAGAAGAAGGGTTTTGCCTATATTCTTTCCACGCTCTTGCTGGTAGTTGGCATTGGCCTCTTGGTTGTTGCTGGCGTCATGTTTGGCAAAACCCAGCTTGAATACCACGAGCAAGACGTCATCAATGGAGAGCTTGCAACGTATGCAACAGTTTCCGAGAAAAAAGACGAGGCCCCAGTTATTGATTGGGCTGGTCTTCAGGCAGTAAACAACCAGGTTGTCGGCTGGATTCAGATTCCAGATACGCAGGTTAACTACCCTGTGTATCAGACCACAGACAACGATCACTACCTGCACACAAACGCAAAAGGTGAGTGGTCAATCGGTGGTCAGATTTTCATGGACTACCAAAACAATCCAAATGGCCTCACTGACCAGCAGACTATTCTTTATGGTCACCACATGAGAAACGGCTCCATGTTCCAGTACATTGGAGCCATGAACGACCAGTCAACCTTCGATAAGGTTGAGACAATCTGGTACGTCACACCTACTCAGACATATGAACTTGAGCCGGTATTTACCTATCACACCGATGAAGACGACGAGGAAGTCAGGCAGTTTAACTTTGCTTCTGTTGATGAGTTCAGGTCTTACTTAAAAGATAGGCTCTCAAGGGCAGTAAGCTCTCGTTCAGATGCAGCAGAGGTTATTTCTCGCGCGGATCATGTTCTTACGCTCTTTACCTGCAATTATACTGATCAGTATGGTCGCACCATGCTCATCTGTGTTCCAAAGACTGAGGCACAGCCAAAGGCTCAGTAGTCGGTACGATGACGGTTCAGAAAGAGTATTGGACACAGTCAGAAGCTATCAGTCAGGGCAGTAAAATGCTACTTTCTTAAAAAATTGTTACACGCTCCGAACATATTTGTTCGGAGCGCTTTTTCTTGTAAATTTCCAGGTACACTGTATGTATTGTTGCCAGATGTGAGAGGCGTTTGATCAAGGGTGGCTCAGGTTGAGGCATCCGGAGGGGATCCAATGGAACTTCACGAGGAATGTGGCGTCTTTGGAGTATGGGCGCCTGACCGTGACGTTGCTCGACTCACTTATTTTGCGCTGCACGCGCTGCAGCATCGCGGGCAAGATTCCGCAGGTATAGCCGTCGGCGACGGCCAGACCGTGCTTATCAGAAAAGACACGGGCCTCGTAACTGAAGTTTTTAACAACGACGATCTCAATGCAATGCCAGGTAAAGTGGCTATCGGCCACTGCCGCTACGGCACTGCGGGCGCCAAGGGCTGGGAGTCGGCTCAGCCACACATGTCGTCCATCGACGAGACCCTCATTGCTCTGGCTCACAACGGCACCCTCGTAAATTTTGACTCCTTGCGAGAAGAACTGTCTTCTCGCCAGATTTCCTTTAGATCAAACACGGATTCCGAGGTAGCAGCCCAGCTCATTGGCTACTTCACGCGTCAAACGCACCGACTGCGCACTGGCATCGCCGCAACCATGAACCTCATCGAGGGCGGCTACGCCATGGTGCTCATCCGCGAGAACGCGCTGTATGCGTTTAGAGATCCAAACGGCATTCGTCCGCTGGTACTTGGCCATATTGGCGAGGAGGGCGAGAATAACTGGGTGGTTGCATCCGAGACGTGCGCGTTGGATATTGTGGGCGCCACGTATGTGCGCGAAGTTGCTCCTGGCGAGATTATCCGCATCTCGGACAACGGCCTGTCTTCCGAGATGGGACTTGCTCCTCGTCAGCAGGCAGACTGCATCTTTGAGCAGGTGTATTTCTCGCGCCCCGACTCAATTATCAGCGGCCGCTCGGTATATTCTGTCCGTCACCAGATGGGCCGTCAGCTGGCTAAAGAGACACCAGCCGACGTTGACCTGGTAATTGGTGTACCAGATTCCGGTGTTCCTGCAGCTGAGGGCTTTGCACAAGAGCTGGACGTGCCATTTGGTACCGGCCTCATCAAGAATCGCTACGTTGCCAGGACATTCATTCAGCCTACACAACAGCTTCGTGAGCTGGGTGTTCGCCTGAAGCTTAACGCGCTTTCAGACGTTGTCGCAGATAAACGCATTGTGATGGTGGACGATTCTGTTGTTCGCGGCACCACTTCAAAGCAGATTGTTCAGCTGCTCAGAGACGCGGGAGCTACGGAAGTGCACGTCAGAAGCGCTTCTCCTAAGGTTGCATGGCCCTGCTTCTACGGCATTGATACTGCTGACCAGCACCAGCTTGTGGCAGCAAAAATGAGTACAGAAGAAATTTGCGAGTATATTGGTGCGGATTCTTTGGGCTTCTTGAGCCTGGAAGGCCTGCTTGCCTGTGTTCCTTCTCGCGGTTATTGCGAGTCCTGCTTTAGCGGCAAATATCCCGTGGAAATTCCCGAGGACTTCCATCAGAGATTCTTGCCAGAGAACAAGCCCGATAACTTGCACCCATCGTATGCACTAAAGTTTGACCAGGTAGAACAGCAGTTAATTGACGAGGGCCTTATGCCCTCAGAGCAGTAAGGGGAGAAACAATGACCACTTCCGCTGATCCAACCAAGCAGATTACCTACGCCGACGCAGGTGTTGACGTTGATGAGGGCGCTCGCGCGGTTGACGCCATCAAGGCTGCTGTTGCTACAACTACTCGCCCCGAGGTCATTGGCGGCCTGGGCGGCTTTGGCTCTTGCTTCTCGGCTGCAGCTCTGAAGGACATGGAAGAGCCCGTGCTGGTCAGCGGCACCGACGGTGTTGGCACCAAGCTTGCCATCGCGCAGCTGCTCAACCGCCACAACACAGTGGGCGAGGACCTGGTTGCAATGTGCGTTGACGATATTGTTCCCATGGGCGCCGAGCCGCTGTTTTTCTTGGATTACGTTGCTGTGGGTAAGCTTAAAGCCGAGGCAGTTGCCGAGGTTGTTGGCGGCATTGCAGAAGGCTGCCGCAAGAGTGGATGTGCGCTGGTAGGCGGCGAGATGGCTGAGCATCCAGGCGTTATGAATCCTGACGATTACGATCTTGCTGGCTTTGTCGTAGGCGTTGTCGACAAACCAAAGATCTTAGGTCCCGAGAAGGTCAGTGAAGGTGACGTCATTCTGGGACTTCCTTCTTCTGGCATTCACTCCAACGGATATTCGCTGGTACGTAAGGTAGCCATTGAGGGTAAGACTGTCGAGGAGCTCAACCAGCCACTAGAGGAACTCGGTGGAGAGTCACTCGCAGACGCTGTTTTGCGTCCAACCACCATTTATGCAGGAGGACTTCTTGCTGCACTCCGCGCAGGAGCTCCTATCAAGGCTATGGCGCACATCACTGGTGGCGGAATCACCGAGAACCTTAACCGTGCACTGCCAGCTCACCTTGACGCAGAGGTTGATCGTGGTGGAGAGGCTGGTCCTGCATGGGATATTCCACCAGTTATTTCATACGTTTCTAACGCTGCAAACCTGTCTCTTGATGAGCAGTATCGCACCTTCAACATGGGTGTTGGTATGGCTCTTATCGTCGACATGGATGACGTTGACGATGTAGCAGAAGCCCTCTCTGACCAGGGCTTTGAGCCATTTGTCATGGGTCAGATTATCCCAGGCACCGGAAAGGTGGTCTACAACGATGCCAATTAAGCTTGGCGTTCTTCTTTCTGGTTCGGGTACCAACCTCCAGGCTATTATTGATGCCATCCAGGCTGGTACGTTGGATGCAACCATTGAACTGGTTGTCTCTTCTCGCCCTAGTGCATACGGCTTGAAAAGGGCAGAGGCGGCTGGCCTGCAAACGCTGACGCTCTCAAAAGAGACGTACGAAGATCCATTTGTTGCAGATATGGTTATTGCCACCGAGCTCAAGCGCTATAACGTTGATTATGTTGTTATGGCTGGTTATATGCGCAAAGTCGGCGTTCCTATTCTGAACACCTTCCTTAATCGTGTACTCAATCTGCATCCGGCGTTGCTGCCAAGCTTCCGCGGTGCGCACGCTATTCAGGATGCGTATGAGTACGGCGTCAAGGTGACGGGCGTTACTGTTCACCTGGCAAATGCTGATTACGACCGCGGTCCCATTATTGCCCAGCGACCTGTTGTGGTTGAGGAGGACTGGACCGTTGACCAGCTTGAAGAGGCAATTCACCAGGTAGAGCATCAGCTGTATCCTGAGGTGTTGCAGCTTTTTGCACAGGACAGGGTCCATGTTGAGGGCCAAAAGGTTCGTATAGAGGTAGGCAAGTAAATGGCGAGAAGTGCCCAGAACATCCATAAGTGCCATATGACCGCCTTATTTGCTGAGTTAGCTTGTTGCGTGTTTCTTCGCTTATAGTAGCGCAGTTATTGCAGTTACCAGTCCAAAGATAATGCCTGGGGCATTAGCAATCATAATAGGAACATCGCGCTCTTTCTTGAAAGCGCCGTAAATGAACCACACGATGCAGTTAATCATAGCAACCAGTGGCTGGATAAAACTACCCTTATTTCCAGCAAGGTTATTGGTAATCTGAGGGATATAAGAAACATACATCATGACTGATAGTACGCTGCCAATCTGTCCCATCCTGTTGAAGAAGTTCTCGTCAAACGTAATAGCGCGCTTCTCTGTCATGTAAAGTAACCTCCAATGGTTAATTAACGGATTGCTGGTTCTTACCTAATCACTTAAGAAGATATTCGTTAGTTCGTTGCCAAATAACTCGCATAATCTTGCCTCCCTGTCCCATATTTTATTACGTACAAGATGCCCTTTATTGTGAGTCAGAAATTGCTATTATCCTCAGTATATACGCCTTAAACAGCTATACTAAAGGTGTCTGTGTATGTAATAAAAAGTCCAAGTGAAGGGCGTCATATGAGTCGTGTTTCTCGTAGAGAAGATGAGTTTTATAGCATGTTCTCTGAGTTTTCTGCACTGATTGTTTCTACGGCAAAACTGTTTGTCTCCTACATGGAGTCATTTCCGAGCTCAGAAGATTATGAAGTCCAGATTAAGAACTATGAGACGCTCTGCGATGACCAGGTAGGAAAGATTATTTCTACCCTTAACACGTCGTTTATCACGCCATTTGATCGTGAGGATATCTCGCGCCTTGCTCTGCTTATGGACGAGATTGCAGACGGTATTGAAAGTGTCTCTGCACACCTCAGTATGTATGACATTAAAGAGATGCGTCCAGAGGCAGTTCAGGTAGCACATCTGATTCTGTTTGCATCGGAGGAGCTGCAAAAGGCCTTTGATCGTCTCCCTGATTATCACAAGGACGATTCTGTCATTCGTCATACACGCTCTGCAAATGAGTATGAGGACCAGGGCGATGTTGTCTATCGTAACGCTCTGAGCTCTATCTTCAGAAACGTCGATGATCCAATTGAGGTTCTTAAGTGGAAGAGCCTTCTGGATAGACTTGAGTCAACCCTTGACGCTTGCAAGCATGTTGCAAACGCTGTTCAGAATGTCATCGTGAAAAATGGCTAGCATCTTGCTTATTGCGGTACTTGTTTCCGCTCTGATATTTGAGTTCATCAACGGCTTCCACGACACCGCAAACGCTATTGCAACCACGGTGTATACCAAGGCACTGCCTTTGCGCACGGCAATTGCCATGTCTGCAATCATGAACTTTATCGGCGCGCTTATGAGCGAGAAAGTTGCTATGACCATTGCGTCTGGCCTAGTTGACATTCAACTCCAGCTCTACGTAATTTTTGCTGCGTTGATGGGCGCTATTATTTGGGACCTCTTTACCTGGTGGTTCTCAATCCCAAGTTCGTCTTCGCATGCGCTCATCGGCAGCCTTATTGGTGCAACCATTGTTTTTACCGGCAGCACGGGCCATATTTTGTGGGCGGGCGTCATCGAGAAGGTTGTTATCCCTCTGTTTACCTCTCCACTTATTGGTATGGCGCTGGGCTACTTTATTATGAAGCTGGTATTTGAGATCTTTGCTGATTGGCCACCTAAAAAGGCAAACGGTCTTTTCCACCGTCTTCAGGTACTTTCAGCTGCGTTTATGGCATACAGCCACGGCAATAATGACGCTCAGAAGACTATGGGAATCATCACGTTGGCCCTGGTAACCGCAGGTCTGCACGACCCTTCCATGGGCATTCCTCTGTGGGTCAAACTTCTCTGCGCTACAACTATGGCACTAGGAACTTCCATTGGCGGCGGTCGTATTATGCGTACCGTAGGCGATGGCGTTACCAAGCTCACACCCGTTATTGGCTTTGTCGCCGAAACAAGTTCCACCGTTGCAATTGAGATCATGACTGCACTTGGAGCACCAGTTTCCACTACGCAGGTCATTACCACATCCATCATGGGCGCAGGATCTGCTCGTCGTCGTAGCTCTGTACGCTGGGGCGTTGCTCGCAAGATTATTGCTGCCTGGTTTGTAACGCTGCCAGCCACCATGGCACTTGGCGGACTTATTGCCTTCCTGACCAGCTTTGTTCTGGCATAACCTATGCTCAACGTTGTACTGGTAGAGCCCGAGATTCCCGCAAACACGGGAAACATTGGCCGTACCTGCGTAGTGAGCGGGACTCACTTGCACTTAGTGGGCCCATTGGGCTTCTCGCTTGATGACAAAAGCCTTAAACGAGCAGGTATGGCCTATTGGCAAAGCCTTAACGTTTCTGTCTACGACAACTGGGATCAATTTCTGGAGAAGAACGGTCTTATCCAAGCATCTGGTGCACCTGCTGCGGATGCTGCACACGACGCTGTTGCCGCTGCAGGCACCGCTTCCAACGGTGTTTTTACGGCCAGTAGATCTCCACTACATTTTCTGACTAAGAAAGCTAAGAAGACCTATACTCAGGCAACGTATCGCGATGGGGATTACCTTATCTTTGGCAAGGAAAGCCTGGGATTATCCGAGGAGCTTCTGGCCCAGCATGCTGACGAGTGTGAGAGAATCCCAATGTTGCAAGACTCCGCAAGCCTGGTTAATCGTGAGGACTGGAGTCAAAAGCACGATGCACTTGACGGTGATGACCAATACGCTCATCCAGCGCTTTTGCGGCAGGATATCTGCGGAAACTTCATTGACCCTAACGAGTTCTCGGTCAGTGCGCTTAACGTTTCAAACGCTGCCGCCATTGTGCTGTATGAGGCGCTGCGACAGATTGGCTTTCCGGGAATGGACGCTGGGGAGTAGCTTAAACCTATTCATTAATCGAACTGTAGGAATATTGTTTCGCTCAGACATCCTTTTGCGAGTATTAATTGAGTGTTGATGTATGTATGGTTTCAAGTAATTTTTGGATTAACCTAAACACGAGTCTGAGATGAGCAGTTGGTATTGACTGAAATAGATGTAATTTAAAGATTTAACTAATCGACATCATAAAACTCTCCACAATTATTTATGATCATGGAGAGTAGAAAGTAGATTAAACTCACAGCTGTTTAATCTAATTATTGTGAGTTTAAAAATTCTTCAATAGCGCTTACTACTGTGAGATTTTTAACTTCTTCTCCTATACTAGAGAGGTAGTCTACCTGTGGTTGAGTTGATTTAAAATAGTTGTTATACGTAAACTCTAAGTTAGCAGACTCTTTTGTTTCACGTGCTTCTGAAATAAAGTTTTCGAGACTATTCTTTACTTCAGTTAAATATGCATTAGTTGAATCTGCATCAGTTGAATTCTCTAAGAAGTTTGGATTTTTTTCATTTAGTAAATATAAAATGAAAAATTGGGCATGTTTGTAATATGCGGCATCTTTGAAGAACTCGTAAACTGTTTTATTTTTATACTTTAGGACTTTGTATGAATACTTAAATGAGCTAATTAGTTTACTGCTATTTTCTGGCAATATCAGTGATTGATATGTTTTATTATCGCTCTCGTACGCTTTAGTGAATATCTCTATATTTTTATTGACCGTTTTTGCATCTGAGGGTCTCTTCAGAAAAATAGCTACCCACACCTGTAGGAGATCCTTAAAATCAATTACTGGGAGCTGTTGAATGAATAGCTCATTTAATAGTTTGCCATCTTTAATTTTAAGATAAATGTTATCTTGCCCAAATTGTTTGGATAAATCTTTAAAAAACGGGCGATTGCTTAATAAGTCAAGATTACTTATTTTATTGGATTGATTAGTTGCTTTTGCAATTTCAATAAGTTTTTTATCCTGAGGTTGTTTATGCGGGGGTTTTATAAACTTAACTAGAACATTAATTTTATCGGATTTTTTTTCGTTAGGATAAAAATTATAAATTGTTGAAACAGTTTGTTGGCCGTTGATAATCACCGGATTAGTGATGGCAATTTCTTCTTTGTTTGGATCAATAGCATACTTATCACAAGTAATGACAACGCCATTATTTTTGGTTAAGAAAGCGGAAGGCTCTTTCTGTAAAGTGTCTCTAATCGCTAGATTAACCTCTGTTTCATCTAAAAAACCACGGACATTACCTGAAAAGAGCCGTGATAGTTCAAAATTAACTTCAAACTCGCTTTTAATCAGTTTAATAATTTCCTGTCCAGATAAAACAGCGATTGCTACATTACTGGCTTGCACATTTTGGATTAAGAAGTTAGATTTAAGCTTAATAGTATTTTTCTTAGCGTGTTCGTTTAGTATGGCAAGTCGAATTTTATCAATGCATTTATTGATTTTGGCATAGTCTATAGGTTTAAATTTAACATCAGGATCAAAGGATTCGTTGTTGAAACAATCTCGAAAAGCTTTTTGATTGTCGGGGCTTGCTCCTGAACATAGATATAGTTCAAATTTTGATATAGCGTTAGGGTATTGTTCTTTTTTTTCGTTAATGGCATCGATAATAGATTTAAGGGCTTTGTAACCAGGCGGCAGTTGTTTCGGTTGTTTAATCAAATATTTTTTGACACTAGCAAAAAACAGTTCCACGTCGTTTTGGCTGACACTATCCGTGAATTTTGATTGCATCACTTTAATAGTAATCTGGTCTTTGTTAGCTCGGATGTAATACCCATCAATTTTTCCATCTTCGCCGTCAGTTTTATATTCATTTCCTATTTTTGTTGCTGTCCAGCAGTTATCTTTTGCATAAAAAGGTGAAACATTGAATGCGCAAACACAAGAAAGGAGCTCGAAGGCAATTTGACGTCTTTTGTCGTCACTTTTTTCTGATAAAGCTATTGAAAATTTATCTATAAAAACATCAAGAAGCTTATTGATATTTTCAAGCTGAGGGTCTGTTTGTTTATTCTTATCCAATTAACTCAACCTCTTATTCAATTAAGCACTTTAATAAAGACTGAGACTTAACTTTAGATAATATAACACATAAAAATTGATAGTATCTTAAAAATCAAACTTAAAGAGAACAGGCGCTATAGTTCAATACGAAAGTATTGGCAGTAGTTTCAGATAAAAGAGGTTAGTCTTAGTTATGACAGATTCAACAAAGCAAGAATATTGTTTCAAGAAGTCTTGCATCATGCCTAAGGACGTCTTAATGACTTCCAAGCTACAGTTTTTGTCCATATGAACTAAGTATGTTATTTTCCATATTAATGCAATAATGTATTTTATCTAACGGCATTAACCATCTTGTATTTCTTGCTAGAAAAGAGATGGAAGACGGTTTATTAATATGAGAAATGTTGAAGGACGAATCTACCAGTAAATCTTATCGACTCATAAAGTAGGAGATAAGGTAGAGGATGTCGATGTGAGCTGGATAGAAGAGATAAAAGAAGTGCTTGAAGCCTTTGCTACGCTTGCCGTTGTACAGCATGATTAGAATAATCACAAAGATCATCACCCACTCATAGTCGGTGGTAAAGAGGTTATTGAAAGTTCTGCCAGTTGTAATAGCTGCAGCAATAGTAATAACAACGCGTCGAGCTCACTTGAATTTACGGATAACGTATATCACAATACAAAGCGCAACAGCAAGAATCCTATTGTCGCCGCCGTTATAGAACGAAGTCATAATTGCAATTCACGCCAGTGTCAACGGCGCTTTTACGGTCGGGAGGTCTCCGCTACACTTCCTGACCAAGAAGGCCAAGAAAACCTATACTCAGGCAACGTATCGCGATGGGGATTACCTCATCTTTGGCAAGGAAAGCCTGGGATTATCCGAGGAACTCCTGGCACAGCATGCTGACGAGTGCGAGAGAATCCCAATGTTGCAAGATTCTGCCAGCCTGGTCAACCGCGAGGACTGGAGCCAGAAGCACGACGCGCTTGACGGTGATGACCAGTACGCTCATCCAGCACTTTTGCAGCAGGATATCTGCGGAAACTTTATTGATCCAAACGAGTTTTCGGTTAGTGCGCTTAACGTTTCAAATGCTGCCGCCATTGTGCTGTACGAGGCACTGAGGCAGCTTGGTTTTCCGGGAATGGATGATGGGGAGTAGCGGCTTTTAACGCTTCTGCGGAGCCGCTTTTTGCGGTTGCTTATAACGTAGTTACTAACACGCAATAAAAAACCCGAGTGCCAAAGCGCTCGGGTTTTACGTTTGCCTTACTACTTCCTGTTACTCTTTGTCATGTTTCCTACGACGCAAAACAAAGGAAGTTCCCAAGGAAGCTACAGAGGTCAGAGCCGCGCCAACAAAAGCCACGCTTGAGGCGTCGCCAGTTTCGGGTAGAGCGCTCTTACGCTTTGCTGGTGCCTGAGGAGCAACAGGAACCACAGGGTTCTTTGTGTAGTAGAACGTGTACTCAAGCTGGTCTGCAGAAACATAACCGGTGCTATCGCCCTGAAGTGTGTAACCGTCAATCTCACGAGCAGAAACATTTTGCAGGTTGAGCGTCTGGCTGCCAATAACATCGTCGGAATGGATCTGCTCGCCGGTTTGCGCGTCAACGTAATGGACGGTATAGCTGTAGCGAGCTTCCTTGCTATACGTGAAGGTCAAGACGTTATTCTCGGCATTCTCATCAAGGACCATAGAGCGAGAAGACACATCTACATAGGCATAGTCTCCGCGGTCAGCGGCGTCGAGAGCCCACTTGCTGACAAGAGAGCCGATTGGAGCAGTCTCGGTTGTGGTTGAGAGAATCTGACCGTCGTCTGTCTGGTGAATGACCGTGTAGGAGACGGAGGAGTCGTTCTTCTTCCAGAGTGCGTGGAGGGTAATGTCACCTGTAACTGCTGCGGAGAAGCTGTAAACAGAGGGGTTACCGTTGGTGTAGAGAATCCAACCAGCAAAGGTATAGCCCTCTCGTACGGGATCAGCGGGCTTTGTAGCTGCATCTCCGTAGGTGAGCTCCTGCGAGTTGACTGGTGAACCACCCTCAGAGTCAAAGGTAACGGTTGCGGTCAGAGGTGCCCACTTGGCATACAGCACCGTATTAGTTGCAGGCATAGTGGTGTCGGTAACAGGAGTACCCACAGTCTCTGAATTGTCGTACCAGCCCTTGAAAACATAACCAGGTCGTGGAGAAGTTAAAGAGGTGCCAGGAACATCGGTGCTGGCATTAAAGGGCTCTCCAAAGAGATGAGAGTGCGTAGCAACAGTTGTACCAGAGCTTACGTAGGTAACGGTATAGGTATTGCGCTTATAGCGGTGCTCAATCAAGTTGGAATTGTAATCAGTGGTGAGGTAGTCGTAGTTGTATGGCTGCCAACTGGTCCAACCAAGTGCATCGTAATTGGTTCCATCAAAATGGTCAATGCTCATGCGGTAGCCGTCATACGAAAAACCAGGATGTCTATTCTCGCTCTCAAGATAGTGATCAACATCATTTCTTGCAATCTCTGTAATTATGCCAGGTCGAGAAAGCGTGTGGTCTCCGCCCATATCGTAAGTACCATCAAGATTTTGATAGTAGTAGAAGCGGTAGCGTGGACCAAGAGCAGTGGAATTGGTATAGCGGCCGTAAATTTCAAACACATTATCCGAGGTAATCTTGGAGCCTGGGTCAGTTGTTTTTGCTTGGGTGGTGGTTGCGGTGCCGCCGACACCAGGGATTATGCCATACCAATAGTAGGTTCCAGAAGGGTCGTCTGCACGCACGGCGGCGAGCATGTCGTCGCTGTACTTGTTGCCGGTATTGGGGTTGATGGCGTAAGGATTAAACGAATCGCCGTAACGAAGCGTAAGCGTTGCCAGAATGGAACCATTTCTCTTTGGGCGCACGTTAACGGTGATAGTTGCAAGGTTGTAGTAAACGTTAATAGTGGTTGAGCCATCTGCCGCAATAGGAGTTGGATCGCTCTCGTGACTGTACGTTTCAAAGCGGAACACGCCGGTATTAGGCTGGACAGGAGCAGTCGCGGTCATTGTTCCAACGGTTCCTGAAGCAGCGGTAGTTGTGACGTAGTTGTAGTTAGAAGGGTTATTTGGGTCCTGAATAAAATAAGCGTAGTGATACGTTGCTGTTGCTGGAGTCCAAAGTGCCTTTGCAGTAATAGGCTCTTGAGGCATGGTGGTGGGCAGGGAATCTGCAATACCATCATCGTTAAGGTCCCAACCAGCAAAGGTATAACCAGTTCGTGTTGGATTAGGGACAGCAGGAACAGGATCTCCAGGATTTCCAATTACAGGAGATAGTTCACTGCCAGAAGTTGAAAAGTAGATTGCACTGCGAGGATTGCGGTCGTAATAGATGTACTTTACAGCCTTACCATCTGCGGTAACTTTGAGCGAAAGATCTGTAGTTGTGCGTACAAAGCCTGGATAAGAAACATCGGTAGCAGTAACCATTGCATCAGGCACACCGTAGTTAACTTCAGAGGACGCCTCAACATAATTGCCGGTAGTCATCTCCTTCATGCGCTTAACGGTGTAGGTAACATAACCAGGCATGTAATAGACGGTCTGTTTAATGTAGTGATCTGAGCCAGAAGCAACGCCAGTAACGGTTGCCTGAGCAGGATCCTCCAAGTCATAGCCAGTAACTGTTGGAGCTGTAACAGACCAAGATTCTCCTTCATTTACAACTTGTTTAGAAGGCGCATGAATCTCTTCGTCGTTTAATACGTTAACGTACGAGACTACAACAGAGTATTTACCTGCGTCTTCAATAGACTCTGCAATAGCGGATGCAGGCAGACTGCTCAAAACAAGAGCAAGAGCAAATAAAATGCTCAAAACTTTCTTAGTGCGCATTGTTTCTCCTCAAACAGCAACAAGATAGATAAATAATAATAAATGGCGAGAAGGACTTGCTGTTCAAGCTGCAAATTAACCGTATATACACAATCCACTTCTCCTTAAGGTGCAGGAGAAGTGGACGAGAAAAATCAATCGATCTAAGTGAACAGAATGCAATGCGCTCGTGAAATTCAGCGTAGTATGAAATTTGTAGATTTGCGCCTGCGACCTCGGCGGGTTTCTTTTCAAAGAGTTTGCCAGATTTCCTGAGATGATAGGCAAGAATCAGGATGCTTGCCAGCATAACAAGCGTGCAAATGATGGAACCTTCTGCGCCAAAGCTACCGTCGGTAAGCCAATCCTGGCCACTGCCAGGAGAAAAATAGAAATCCGGTGGCATTTTTCATGTCACCAGATTTCTAATGTAAAGTTGCTGTTTAGCTGTTATAAAGCAGTAAGGAACGTCAAACCGCCCAAAATTACACCAGCAGTATTTGGGATAATAAGAATCCAGTCCTTTTTGGGCTCTTTAGTCCAACCATAGATGACCCAAATGAGACAAGAAACTGCTGCAAATAGCGGCTGAAAAGGTTGAGCCTTTACGCCCTGTAGATTTGCAATAATTTGTGGAATATAAGCGATAAAAACAAATACTCCGATAAAAGCTCCGATAGAGCCTACAAATAGATTGATTTGTTTCTTTGACATAAAACACCTCCTCCTTTGTTATTTTAATTATAAGGAGGAGGTGACGAAAAAGTTACCCTATCCGTGAAATTAGAATTTAACAAAATTGGGTTAGTTATGAAGAAGCGTTTGCGGCCTCAGCGGGTTTCTCGGCAGGCTTCTTTGCAAAGATTTTGCCGGATTTCTTGAGCTGATAGGCAAGAATCATGATGGTTACCAGCATAACAAGCGTGCAAACGATGGAACCTTCTGCGCCAAAGCTACCGCCGGTAAGCCAATCCGGGCCACTGCCAGGAGCAAACTGCAGCAAAGAACTGCCTGTAGTGCTACCGCTTACCAGAACGCCAAAGAGATTGCCCTGAGCAAAGTTCCAGGCTCCGTGAATGCCAGCAGCTCCCCAGAGATTGTCTGTTTTGATGATATAGAACGTCTCTAAGATGCCAAAAAGAATCAGGTCGATCAGGGATTGCATAGTAAAGCCGCTGTTAAACATGTGCAGAAGACCAAATAGGCTGCTTGAAACCACGATTGCAATAATTTTGTTGGATTTTTCTGCCATGACAGGAAGAAGCCAGCCTCTGGTAACAAGCTCTTCTGTTCCTCCCTGAATCAGCCAAAACGGAAAGGTGAGAAGAACAAAACCGAAGGCATAAGGCGTAAAAGTAGTGCCAACCAATTGATAAGATCCGGTCAAAATGAGAATCAACATCACAATAGAGAAGAGAAGAATTCCTAGACCAAAGCCCTTGAGTAGCTCTTTCTTCCAGTTATCTTTGTAAAATCCCAGAGTGACAATCGGACGTTGTTCAAAGAACTTAACCCATAGTAAAAAGAGACCAGCAATAAAGACGAAAGAAAAGAGTGAGAGTAGGAGGTAGTAATCTCCAAAAAGCTCCTGCATATTTGAGGGATTAGAAAGACGATCTGTAAGCTGTGGATTTGCTAAGAAATAGGGGACTGCGGCAAGAGCTGCTGAGAAAGCCATTACAATGGCGCCGACAATTTGTCCAACAATCATAGTAAAAAAGGCAAAAAAGGGGCTAAGCCAAGCAGGAGTCAGTCTTTTTGCCAGCTTGACGTCAGAAAACATACGATTTTCTTGCATAAAAACTCCTAGTAGGTGTCACTCAAGGTACGTCATAAAACTGACGGAAGTCCAGTGACGATAGCAGCAGACAGCGTCTACCGGTGATTAGTTCTCCTTATACTCTAAGAGAAAATCGCAGCAATCGCCACCATGGCCTATGGTTTTTGTGCGGCCCCAGATAAGCTGCGGATGCAGATTGCCATATCCCGCATCGTCACTGTCACAGTATGCAGCGGTTATTTCGGGGCAGCCGTATTTTTTGGTTATCTCATAGTAGGGGCAGCTCACAATATTGAGGCGAGCTTCGTTACCATGACTCTCTGGATATTCAAAGGCAAATCCTGCGCTTGATGTGCAGCTTTTCTCGATACCTGATTTAAAGAGGCTAGGAAACTTGCGTGCAAGGCCAAACGTTTTGATGGCCCATTGGAAGAGTGGGACTCGTTTGGCAGCAAAGCGCTGGAAATATTCGCGAATATACCAGACGGCCTTTTCTTGTGGGATGCCCTCTACGCGTAGAGCTTCATATATTGCAATACCAGGGTAAATGCGTTTGAAAGAGTGAGCACGGAGTTCTTTGGAATCGGATGCATTTTCTGTACAGAGCGCCTTGAATCGCGTTTGAGCTGCCTGTGCAATCTGATCTGCTTTTGCTGTGCCGAGGTCCTCGGAGACTATCGCGCACGTTTCTTTAATGAGCTGCTGAACTTTCATACGAGCCTCACTGTTTGTAAAACGCCCTGATAAAAAGCTAAGTAGTGCACGCTAACAATTGTACGCTTTAGTTTTACGAAACGCAGTAAGCGCAGGCGCCCAGCACTGGTTTAAGAAAAGTTTCTGAGTATTTCTAGGCCAAGAAGCAATGCTTTTTCATGGGAGTCTTTGCCAAAGTCCCTCTCGTCATATTCGTGAACGTTTGCCAAAGAGTCTGCTGTAAAGAGAAACTGACCAAACTGAGCTCCTCGTTTTCTGCAGCAAGCGGCAAGCGCCGAGCATTCCATCTCTACAACTGAGCATCCTTCTTGCAGGCGATACTCAACCATATCTTTTGTCTCACGGAAGAAGCCATCAGTAGTCCAGGTAGTACACGTTTCAAAAGGAAGGCCGTCCTGTTTGAAGGTCTCTTCTATGACAGAAATAGGCTCTTCGTCGAGCTCTATGTATCTTGATGCCGGAAGATAGTGATAGGACGTTCCTTCCGCTCTAAGAGCCTTAGTTGGGACGAGAAAGGCATTTTCTTGTATCTCTTTTAGAACGCCGCATGAACCAACCGCAATTACTTTCTTGCATCCACAGGTAACCAGTATGTCCATAACCTGTGTGGATGGAGCAGATCCAGTAGGGGATTGGACCAGACAGATTTTCTCGCCATGTGAAGTTAAGACGTAGACTTTGATGTCTCGAGAAACGGTGACGATTGTTTCTACAACTTCCGCTCCGTGCTGGTTGGCGTAATCATGGACAACGTCTCCGAGAAATGTAAAGAGGCACTTTTCTGGCAGCTGACCTGTAGTCCATTCGTGATTTGCTGGAATAACTTCTGGAGAGGCATCGTCATATTCTAAAAGAGGTATTTCGTTTTTTATAATCACGGAGAGCTCCTGAGTTGTAAGTGCCTTTGAGAAGTCTACCATCATTAAACGTTACACTTGCTTTGAGAATTCAAGGAAAAAATAACGTCAGACAAACAAAACAAATCGAATAATCATCTGTTATTTGATTGACAACGTATACCATTTGTATCAAAATCAGCTTAAAAGGAGCTGATACTATGGCAACAAGTCCTACTCAAATTCGCATCGATAGTAATGTCAAAACAGAAGCAAATGAACTGTTTAAAAACCTTGGCATCGATATGTCAAGTGCCGTAAACATCTTCTTGCGCCAGTGCATTTTGCACGGCGGCCTTCCTTTTAAAGTGGAAATCCCAAAGTTTAATGCTGAAACACTGGCTGCTATGGAAGAAGCACGCGATATCATGTCAGGTAAAATTCAAGCAACATCCTACAACACCGCAGATGAGCTGTTTAAAGATATGTAGCGCATCATGTCTAGAAGCTCTTTTGTGTACTCTTCTGGGTAATTGATGGAATACTCGCCATGATATAAGCCTTTCTTTATTTCAAGAATGCTATCAGGCAGTGCCTTATGTAATTGCTCTGCTGAACAGATCATCTTTTTCTGTTCTTTTTCTCCGACAACTATATGAACTTTGGCTCGGTTATCCCGAAAGTCGGGTTTCAGCTCATAGGATGTATTTGCTTCCAGGAATGCAACCATGTTCTCTTTTGAGATTTGTGACGTGTCTCGATAATAGTCTTCAAATAAATCTTTACGAATATGAAGATAGTCAAATTGCATTTGAGCAAACCATTTCTTTTTCACTAAGCCATAACTTAGAGAGAACGTTGGTTTGATCAAGGCATTTGTCAGCTTGGACGGAATGACAGATGCACTTTCAATGACAGCGTTTTGGCAGATTGAATTTCGTTGCGTAAGCATTTCAACTAAAATCTGCGCGCCAAGGGATAGGCCTCCGATAAGCAGAACCGAGCCTCCAAATTCTTTATCAATAAAAGAAATGAGCCGACTTGCGTTTTTCTCGATGCTTATAAAATCATTGTCACTACCTGCATGTCCATCAAGGATTGGCAGCACAACGTGATATTGATTCTTCAGTAGCTCAGCCTCGGCTCTATAATTCCACCAAGACAAACCGCCACCATGAAGCAGCATAATTACGTCGTTATTTTGTTTTCCAAACTCTACTGTTTTCATAGCTGCTCAAATCAGTTTGTGCCTTTAATCTAAACCCGTGAAAGCACCACAACGCACTCAACGTGCTTGGTGTGAGGGAACATGTCCACAGGTGTCACGCGCTCGATGGCAAATCCGCTGTCGAGAAGAACCTTGAGGTCTCTGGCCTGCGTTATAACGTTGCAGCTCACGTACACGATTTTCTTCTGAGCTAGCTGGGCAGTTGCCTTGAGGAAGGTGGGCGTGGAACCAGCGCGAGGCGGGTCAAGAATAATAACGTCAAAGTTCTGACCGTCTTTTGCTAGAGCTTGCATGTAGCGAGTTGCATCGTCGCAGATAAACTCAGCCTCAAGTTTATTGTTTCGAGCGTTTCTGCGAGCCATCTGAATGTTGTTTTCAACCTGGTCAACGCCAGTGAGCAAGAGGTTGATGCCTTGAGCTTCAGCGGCGTGCGCCAAGCAAAGTCCAATGGTTCCCGTACCGCAGTAAGCATCAAGAACTCGTAGGTTGTTGGCTTGAGCAGAGGTTGCTGCTTGTGCG
>JABZHK010000069.1:0-6559 GCA_015258885.1 Atopobium sp. | reverse complement strand
CCAAGGACGCAATCGATGACCGTATCACCCAGATCAAGGCTGAGATTGAGAACACCACCTCTGACTTTGACCGCGAGAAGCTCCAGGAGCGTCTTGCTAAGCTCGCTGGTGGCGTTGCTGTCATCAAGGTTGGCGCAGCTACCGAGGTTGAACTCAAGGAGATTAAGCACCGCATCGAGGACGCACTTCAGGCAACTCGCGCAGCTGTCGAGGAGGGCATCGTCGCAGGTGGCGGCGTTTCCTTCCTGGCTGCTTCCTCCGTCCTTGACAGCGTTCAGACCTCTGATGCAGACGAGAAGATCGGCGTTGAGATCATCCGCAAGGCACTTGAGGCTCCAGTCCGCACCATCGCTAACAACGCTGGCTTCGAGGGCAGCGTAGTTGTCGAGAAGATCAAGGCACTCCCAACCGGCCAGGGTCTTGACTCCGCTTCCGGCCAGTATGGTGACATGATTGAGATGGGTGTTCTTGACCCAGTTAAGGTCACCCGTACCACACTCCAGAATGCAGCTTCCGTTGCATCCCTCATCCTCATCACCGAGGCAACTGTTTCTGAGATGCCAAAGGACACCACCATCGAGGAGTCCATTTCTCGCGCAGCTGCTCAGGGCGGCCAGGGCGGCATGTACTAATCCGCACCTCCAAGGAACTTCAATCGGGTCCAGCCTCTCGCTGGGCCCGATTTTTTCTACCTTCACGGCAACTTGGCGAGAAACTCATCTTGTCGCAGGGGAGAAACCCGTCTTGCCGTAAGTGAAAACCCGTCTTGCCGTAACTGCAACGTTTTCCCTCTCAGCGTCCATTAATCGAAATCGTATGAATGTGACGTCATTTGAGCGGAATTATTAGTCGCTACAGGTTAGAATATTTATTTGCGACTACGCTCGGTCCATGCGACCAGCTCGCATACTTGAACCATCTGCCACGCGCCAAAGGAGAGGAGGCACCATGGCTCAGAACCAGAATCGTAACGAGGAGCGAGATTTTCTCGACGACCTCATTGATATCCAGGACTCCCTCCAGGTGCTCTCTAACCCGCTCGACGCGCTGATGGGAAGCCTGTCTATTGACCCAAATTCGGACAAGCCGTTCGAGCCAATGGACTACAAGGAAATCCCCTGGTCAAACGCTAATCGCTGCCTGAGGTGCGCCTCGGGAAAAGCCGAGGCATGTTCTCGCTGTCTTGACGTTTGCCCAGCTAATTGCATTGATATCCACAACCAGTCCGTGCGCATCGACGACGAGGCTTGCCTGCAGTGTGGACTCTGTGTTGCTGCGTGCCCAACCGAGACGTTTAACACGCGCCGCCACACGTCCCGCATGCTGTATGACCAGGTAGCTCGCGCGGCTTCCGCGTATGAGCAGTGCTACATTACGTGTACGCGTGCGCTGGCGAGAAAACCTGAGGGCAACGAGATCTGCCTGCCTTGCGTGGGTATGCTCTCAGCCGACATTTGGTTCTCGATCCTTACGGACTTTGACAACGTAAGTGTTTACCTGCCGTTGGGCGTTTGCGACCGTTGTCGTACCACCACCGGCGAGGAGGCATATACCCAGGCCATCGCTACCGCTGAGGAGTGGACGGGTGCCACGGTTGGCCTCGAGGTTGATGGCAACAACCTCAACCACAACTTCACGCGTGCTTACATCCGTTCTCAGTTCATCTCCAACGCGATGAACGGTGCAGAACGCCTGGTATCTGCGTCGACGCCTGTTCTTGCGGGCGCCAAAGCAATCGCTGACCGCATCAACTCGCACGCTCGCTCTCTGGATAAGCTTCAGACGCAGCTTGATGACGTGATGGGCCTGCGCACCACCGACATGCGGCAGTCCATGCTCACGCAGGATCGCCGTCTGGTCATGGGCGCGCTTCAGCACGATCCAGACCTGGCTCCTTATGTAAAGCTCGAGGCTCCTATCTGGGATTCCAGCAAGTGCACGGTCTGCGGCGACTGCAAAAACACCTGCACAACGCATGCGATTGACATCGACGAGCGCGGCAAGCTAACTATCAAGATGCCGTTCTGTGTCAACTGTGGTGCCTGCGAAATTGTTTGCCCAGAGCCTGGTGCGCTTACGATGGTGCCGATGAACACCTCTGAGCTGGTCGTTCGTGACCGAAAGGCCGAGGAGGCCGAGCGTCTTGAGGCTTTGGCTCGCCGTAAAGCTCGCTTTATTTTTGACACCGGCAAGGAGCAGCTCAAGCACCTGGCGGGCTCGCTTACCGAGGACTCGGATGAGGATGCCACTGCCGCGGACCCCGCTGCACAGCAGCCTCCAAAAGAGGATAATTAACCGTAACCGTCCACCGACAACAAGAGGACTCACATGTCGCTTTCAATTGGTATCGTTGGCCTGCCAAACGTTGGTAAGTCCACGCTGTTCACCGCGCTGACCCGCAAGGGTGGCCTGGCCGCAAACTATCCGTTTGCTACCATCGACCCTAACGTGGGTATCGTTGACGTGCCCGACGCAAGGCTCCAGAAGCTGGCCGAGATTGTCAATCCTGGCCGTATCATGCCAGCAACCGTTGAGTTTGTGGACATCGCTGGCCTGGTCAAGGGCGCAAACGAAGGTGAGGGCCTGGGCAACCAGTTCCTGGCAAACATCCGCAACACCGACGCTATTTGCGAGGTTGTTCGTTACTTCAAAGATCCTGACGTCATTCACGTTGAGGGTCGCGTCAACCCTGACGAGGACGTGGACATCATCCAGACGGAGCTTATCCTCGCTGACCTGGGCACCATCGAGCGCGCCCTGCCTAAGCTGGAGAAAGAGGCCAAGCGCGATAAGGACCTCCAGCCCAAGCTCAACGTGGCAAAGCGCCTTCAGGAGTGGCTGAACGAGGGCAATCGCGCTGCTGACATGGAAATGACTGACGAGGAGCGCCTGGCTGCTAGGGATTTGTTCCTGCTTACCATGAAGCCAATCTTGTACGTCGCAAACGTCGATGAGGACATGCTCACCGAGCCCGCTCCTGTCATCAACGGCGTTCAGTCCATCCCTGTTTGCGCAGGTGTCGAGGCTGAGCTGGCTGATCTTGACCCAGAGGAGGCTGCAGAGTATCTGGAGTCCCTGGGACTTGAGCACTCCGGCCTTGAGACGCTTGCTCAGGCGGCATACAAGCTGCTTGGCCTGCAGAGCTACTTCACCGCTGGTCCCATGGAGGTCAGGGCTTGGACCGTTCGCATTGGAGCTAAGGCTCCCGAGGCCGCCGGCGTCATTCACTCCGATTTTGAGCGCGGCTTCATTAAGGCCGAGGTTGCCAGCTACAACGATTACGTTGAGCTGGGCGGCGAGGCTGGCTGCAAGACTGCGGGCAAGCTACGCATCGAGGGCAAGGAGTACGTGGTCGAGGACGGCGACGTCATGCACTTCCGCTTTAACGTCTAAGCCACAAAACCGCTTACTGTAAACGTGAAACGGGCGAGAAGATCGGTCTTCTCGCCCGTTTTTGTGTGGGGTGGGGTGGTGTCGCGGGTCGTCGCAGGTCGCAGGTCGTCGCAGGTCGCGCGTCGCTGCAGGTCGCTAGCGCTTTGGGGCCTGATCGGTGCCCAGGACCACGGTAATGTCCACGTCAGTTGGGTAGGAACCGTCGTTTGCCTTGATGTTGGCGGTAGGGATGTCCAGCGCTTTTGCAACGCCAACGGCCTTTGCCAGGCCCGTACGCGTGCCGTCATAGACAACAATCGAGTCGGTTGGATGCTCAAGCGAGCTGTCGGCGTAGGCGGTGTAGCCCTTAGTCTTCAGGATGCCAGCCTTTTGAGCTGCAAGTCCTTGAACGTCGGTGCCATTGAGCACGGCAACTTCACCGGTATAGTCAGGCTTGATGCTGTCGATGGCTGAAGGGTCTCCTCCGACGGTGCCCACAACGCCTGTGGTTTCGTCAGCGCTTGCATCCTCCAGAGGAGGCAGCGCCTGGTTTACACGGTCCATCATGGTCTTCCACGCGCTCTTATCGACAATCTCGTACCACACGTCATCAATGAGCTCGGACGTTGTTGGCGTGCGCGCGGAATACATATCCTTGGAGGTGTCCATGCCCCTAAACGACATGGCCAAGCCTACGATATCGGTAACATTTAAGTCAGTGGTTACGCTTTCGGCCATGGTGGACACGGCACCCGACATAGAAACGGGGTCCAGTTGCAGGACCTTCTTGGCAATGGCCGTCAGAATCATGCGCTGATTAGCGGCACGGTAGAAATCACCAGCGCCGTAGTTGTCGTACGCGTGACGGCTGCGAGAAAGGCCGAGCGCTTGCTGGCCGTTGAGCTGCTGCTCGCCGGCAGGAAGGTCGATGCCTGAGTATTGCATGTCGGAGACGGCAACGGGCAGGTTGACCGTAATGCCGCCGATGGAGTCCACAATCTTGGTGAACGACTCAAAGTCTACCTCGGCGTAGTGCGAGATGTTGACGTTTGCCAGCTTGGAAACGGCCTCGACCATTCCGGATGCGCCGCCATAGCTGTATGCGGAGTTAATCTTTTGCTTTCCGTGTTCTCCCAGGTCAACCATAGTGTCTCGGGGGATGGAGATCAGGGTAATCTTCTTGTTCTTAGGGTCTACGCGAGCCAAAATAATAGTGTCGGCGCGGAAGTTTGCGTCGGAATCACCCCAGTTCTCTGCACGCCCCTCGTCCTTATCCACACCCAGAAGTAGCATGTAGAATGGGTCAGATGGAGCAACCTGTACCAGTGTGGCCTGCAGGTTTGCGTCCAAGCCTTGTCGGAGCTTTGAGTTGGTATCCAACATCCACCACGCAAACGCTACGCCCGCTACCAGCAACAACGTGCCCAGAATGCCGGCAAAGATCTTAAGACCACGACCGCGAGAAGACCCTTGGCGCTTCTTGGAATATGCGCCCACACCTTCGGCGCGAGAAGGCGCATGGCTGACGGCACCCGCTCGATGTGCAGCGAAGTGGGTGTGTTTTTGCTGCTGAGCTGGAGCTTCTTCAGGCCAGTCATCGCCAACGTTGGTCTGGCCAATGAGAGGCTCGCGCGTAAACCTGGAGCCGTGGGATTCGTGATTGTTGCGTGCAGAACTTGCACCAGCGCTTCGAACGCTGCCCAGCGTGCGAGGTTGATATGCGCCCTGATCAGGAGCGTCATACTCGTCCTGTGCGAAGTCCTCTGTATCGTACTCAAAGGCGTCTTCGTGTCTGTCGCGACTGTTGCGACCACGATTCTGAGATGAATGTGACCTTCTGGCCATTGGGGCTCCTTCGTGTTTAATCTGCGTTTTGCCCAATGCGTTTTGTCAAACATCTACTATACGCAATTTTGCGTCTTTGTGCTGCATAGAAACAAACCTGCCACAAAAAATCCCCGCTTCAACGTGTGAAGCGGGGACGTGTGCGAGAAGTTCGTGGAGCTTGGCGTGAGAAGTACGAGCAACTTTTGCTCATGGCGTTACTTACTGCGCAACGCTGCCTTACTTACGGCGATCCTTCAGAGCATAGCCAAGCGTCGTAATAACGCTGCCCACGGTAGCTACGGCAACAAGAGCAATCTCGGAGAAGTCGCCAGTCTCTGGAAGCTTTGGCTGCTTCTTCTTGGGCTTCTTTGGAGTCTCTGATGGAGGAGTTGCAGGTGGTGTGTTTGGTGGTGTATTTGGTGGGGTAGTAGGAGGAGTGTTTGGTGGAATCTCGGTGTTGGTAACCGTGAAGCCATCAGTCTGGTTGCCCGAGACTGCACTGGTATATCCAGTAGGAACGTTCTCTTCTACTACGGTGTAAGCAATAACGTGACCGTCTGTTGCATCGTTACGGAGAAGACCGCTAAATGTTGCAGCCCAGTTATTGGTCTGGTCAAGAGTGACCGTCTCGGTGCTAGCAACGCCGTCTTTGTAGAGCCTGACGGTAACAGGACCGCCGACAGTTCCCACCCATGTCTTGTTGACCTGTACGTCAACTGTTGGGGTCTTCTCGTCTTCAACGGTCTTAATAACGCCGGTAGTTGCAGAAACGGTGAGGTTATACGTATCGGTATTGAGCTGGTAGCCAGCAGGAGCGGTAATCTCCTGAACGTTGTAGGTGCCAGCAGGGAGCTTCTCGGTGGTAGCGGTACCATCTTCACCAGTGGTAATAGTCCAGGTCTTGGATGGATCAGTGGTGCTGGTCACCTTAAAGACTGCACCAGCAAGCTTGGTGTTGTGGTCGTTCTTATCTACCTTAATGATGCGGATTCGAGCGATGATGGTAGAAGTACCTTCTCCGCCGGAAGTTGCGTTGCGATATACCCAATCGGAGCGGTACTCAGGGTTGTCGGAGTACATGGTAATGAGGTTACGCAGGGCAACACCAGGTACATAGGTGGTGCGATAGGTGAACTTAAAGCTCTGACCGTTGCTGAGGTCTAAGCCAGAAAGGTCAAGATCAAACGACTGTCCATCAGGAGAAATGGTGAGCATACCTGGGGTAATAGGAATGCGAGTTGCAGTTCCTGGAATGGTTGAGCCGTACTCATCAAAGCGAGCGCTCCAAAGCTCAAAGGTTCCTGGAACATAGGTAATCTCGGAAGGAAGGTCGCCGCCGCCCTGGTCGGATAGCTGGTCG
>JABZHK010000068.1:0-6596 GCA_015258885.1 Atopobium sp. | reverse complement strand
GTTCTTTGCTCCACGCTCGTGAATCTTGTGGAGGGCGAGAAGAACGTCGGCCTCGTTATGGACGTTGACACCAAAAATCTCCGCTACCTCTTCATCGTTTGGCTTAATGAGCAGTGGTTTTTTCTCGACAAGTTCTGCGAGATGTTTATGAGAGATGTCCAAAACCAGTTCAGCGCCACACTCATGACAAAGATCAAAGAGCTCGTCGTAGAAGGTTGGGTCCATCTCAGGAGAAAGCGAGCCGGAGACCACCAGCACATCCAGGTCGGAGGCAGTACGCAGCAGCTCAAGCATCTCGTCTTGCTTGGAACGAATAACGGGAGCGCCTGCATTAGGGAACTTAAGCTCGCCTTCTGGTGTGGTAACAAAAATGTTTACGCGAGTGATACCGTCAATCCACACAGGCTTGACCGGGCAAATCTTAGATGCCTCTTCAACAATATAATTGCCCGAGAAGCCACCAAAAAAGCCCAGGATAGTGGACTCAACGCCGTAGTGAGCAAGCGTAAATGAAACGTTCAGACCCTTGCCGTTTGGTGTGTAAACGGCGTCGGTTGTGCGGTTGACGTGCGTATAAGAAGGAACTCCCGAGTTGACGTTCATGTCGATAGCGGGGTTAGTGGTAAGTGTGTAAATCATCAAAGCTCCCTCTGAAACAAATATGGACCCGACGAAAACGCCGAGTCCATATTTTACTTCGATTATCTGAGTCTGCACCCAAACTGTACGTAAATTCTGGGCAAAACTCAAACGACGCCGAGTGCGTGCTAAGCGTAAAGCTTAGTCCTCGACCAGCTTGTTGCCGTTCTTGCGGTACTCGTATGCCTTGAAAGCAACAAAGAGAATACCACCAACAACAGCGCCAATGAGAATGGCGAGAACCCACTTGAGGCCGCCATCGACAACGGGAAGAACCAGGAAACCACCGTGAGGAGCTGGGTCATGAACGCCAAAGAGCAGCGTCAGGATGGAGCCGATGGAAGAACCGATCATCATGATAGGCATGACAGGCCAAATGTTCTTGGTCATGAATGGAATAGCGCCCTCGGTAATGTGGGTGCAGCCAAGAACGAAGTTGACCAGACCAGCGTTGAAGTCGGACTTGGTGAAGTATTTCTTACCAACGACAACAGCAAAGGTGGTGATCAGTGGAGGAACAATACAAGCAGCAGAAACTGCAGCCATGAAGTTAGTACCAAACTCATAGGTTGGGGTACCAACACCAGCAGCAAGAGCCTCGGTCAGAAGTGCAGTACCGGTAACGTAAGCTGCCTTGTTGACTGGGCCGCCCATGTCAAATGCGGCCATGCAACCAATTGCAAGACCAAGGACAATTGGACCAGAAGCAGACAGACCGCGCAGGAAGTTCATCATGCCGGTGTTGATTGCTGCCATTGGACCAGAAATACCCAGCATAACCAGGCCAACAATGGTGGTGGAAAGCAGTGGGTACAGGAAGATTGCCTTCAGGCCATCAAGGTTCTTTGGAAGACCTGCAAGGAGCTTCTCAAGACCAACGATGACATAACCGGCAAGGAAGCCGCCGACGATGCCGCCCAGGAAGCCAAAACCAACGCCAGCGCCACCAGCATCAATCATGCCAGTGTTAGGGTTAATTGGAAGACCCTGGATAGCAATCATACCTGCAACAAAACCAGGAACCAATGCAGGACGCTTACCGATAGACTCAGCAATGTAAGCAGAAAGAACTGGAACCATAAGTCCCATTGCAATGCCGCCGATGATCTTGAGCATGGCAGCAAAGCTGTTGTAGTCAGGTTGGGTGGAGCTGAAGGAAGTGATGCCCCAGAGGAATGAAACTGCAGTAAGAACACCACCAGCAACAACAAAGACCAGCATGTGGCTGACGCCGTTCATGAGGTGCTTGTAGATGATGTGGCCTACAGACTCCTTCTCAATGGTGCTTGAGACTGGAGCGTCGTCTGCCTCTGCAAGCTCGCCCTCAGGCTGAGCAACAAGAGCACGGTCGATAAGACCCTCTGCATCCTTAATAGCTGCAGTAACACCAACATTTACCATTGGTTTTCCGGTAAAACGCTCGGCCTGAACGTCCTTATCGGCAGCAACAACTACTGCCTTAGCGTTCCTAATCTCAGATGCGGTGAGTTCATTCTCTACACCGACCTGGCCGTGCGTCTCAACCTTAATGGTAAGACCTTTAGCTGCGGCGGCCTTCTCCAGGGCCTCCTTAGCCATAAAGGTGTGCGCAATACCGGTTGGGCAACCAGTAGCAGCAACGATGTCATACTTTGACTCGTCAGCCACAGCACTCCCCTTTCATCCTAGTGCTTGGAATTGTTCCAAACACAACCAAAAAAGCTGCTCAATGTTAGCACTGAGCAGCTTAAATGACCATACTTTTACGTAAAAAATCAGTTAGCAAGTTATGTTTTGCGCAGAAGCGTTACGGCTCGCGAGAAACGCAAATCTCAATCGTAGGCCGTGCTCTTCAAGAGCGTGCCATCATCAAGAATGCGCACCTCAGTCGTAGAGTGCACGCACCTACTCCGCGTCCTCCTGACCAAAGCGTTCTTTTCTCAGACGCAGCGCCTCATATGCGCAACCATACATTGCAGCCTGATTGCCCAAGCTCGCAGCCTCAATACGAGCGCCCTTGCTTACCGGTAGAGCGTACTGCTCAAAACACTCGCGAAGCTCGGTAGCAAACGTTGCAAACGAGCCCGCAACACCGCCGCCAATCAAGAACATGGCAGGATCAACCACGCACGAAACCTGCGCCATAGCAAGACCCAGGTAATGGCACATCTTATGGATAGCAAGGGTTGCGCACTCGTCGCCCTGAGCGTGAGCTCTAAACACGGACACCGTATCAGTCTCGTGCTCAACGTTCACAGGAACAACACCTCGAGAAACGCATTCCTCTAGGTACAGACGGACAACTCCCTTAGCAGAAGCGTACTGCTCCAGGCAACCGTGACGACCACAGCCGCAGGTCAACGTCTCTTCTGGCTCAACAATGATGTGACCAATCTCTCCGCCCGCGCCAAAAGCACCCGCAGCAAGCTTGCCGTCTACAACAACACCTGCACCAACGCCGGTACCCAGTGCAATCAGCACAAATGAAGGCACGCCCACAGCAACGCCAGCCCAGGCCTCGCCAAGAGCTGCAGCGTTAGCGTCGTTGACAAACGCGATGGTTGCGTTTGGCAGGCACATGTTAATTGCCTGCACCAATCCCTCGGGGTCAATGTCTACATTGGCGAGAAGACCAACGGTTCCGTCATCTGCAACAGGACCTGGAATATCCAAACCACACGCAATAACATCATCACGACTTGCCTTTTGGCCATGAACTATCAGCTTGATGGCATCGGTTACTGTCTGATAACCATCCTCGTTATCAAGTGAAGGCGTCTTGACCTTCTGCTCAGAAAGCAACTCTCCTTCTGCAGAGAAAAGTCCCAGCTTGATGGTGGTTCCACCAACATCAATACCCAATACGTATTCCATGAAACCCCCCCTAGTTACCGCGCTTAAGCGCACCTTCAACAAGCTGCGCAAGAACGTCTTCAACAGCGTATCCTGCAGCCTCAATAGCCATTGGAACAAGGGAGGTCTCGGTAAGTCCTGGGAACGTCTTTAAGCCCATGACCATAACGTGATGTCCATCCCAAATAAAGTCGATACGAGCAAGATCTCTGCAGCCGTACGCAGTAAACACCTCAAGAGCTGCGCGCTCAAGCGCCTCACGAGCCTCAGCTGGATCTGCGCCAAGAGCAGCCAAAGACTCAGGACGAACTGGGCAGAAGTGCTGAATACGCTCTGGATCAAGGCGAGCATCCGTGTCGTAAATACCCTTGACCACTGAAATCTCTACTGGTGGCAGGGTTTTCTCGCCATCTGCGTCAGAGAGTACGGTAACGCTTACCTCAACGCCATCAACCCACTGCTGGATAATGACGGAGTCGTCAAAACCAAGTGCGCCGAGAAGTGCTGGTCCAAGCTGGTCAGCGCTGTCAACCTTAGAAAGGCCCATAGCAGAGCCGCCATGAACAGGCTTGACTGCTAGAGGGAAGCCGACGCCGCCACCAAGGCGCTCGGGAACCAGATCTAGAGCAGCTGCGGCTCCAAGATCTTTAAACGCACTGGCAGTCAGCACAATCTGAGGAGGCCAGATGACCTCGGACTCCTCCTTTGACCAGGCCTGGCGCACAATAAACGGCATGTCAGCCTTGTTCCAGGCTGCCCTACAAGATGCAGGCCTTGAGCCCACATACGGAATTTTGAGGAACTCCAAAAGCGCAGGTACTGCACCATCTTCTCCGCCCGCGCCGTGAAGGCACACAAACGCAACATCGGGTTTCTCGGCACGAAGGGTGTCTACCAGGTGTGCGTCAGCATCAAGTGGTAATACCTCATAACCACGCTTCTCCAAAGCCTCAGAGACAAGAGCTCCACTTTTGAGCGAGAAGTTCCTCTCAAATGAGGCTCCACCCATAATGACAGCAACTTTTGTAGCCATACTTAACACTCCCTTGCAGAGGATTGAGATTCAGAATGAGAAGACTCAGGTAGAGCGCCCGCCTCTAGGAATGCGCGATACAGCGCCATGCGATCTTGGACGCATAAAGACAGCCTGCGGATTGCCTCGTGGATGCGCTCTGGCGTCTCAAATGAGTAGCACAGGCGCATACTTGAACTAATACGCTGGTCAGGATAGCAATAAACACCTGGTACAAAGGCAACTCCCTCTTCAATTGCACGAGGAAGCAACTGCTCAGTATTGAGGTATGGCGGGAAGGTTACCCACAGGAACAAACCGCCCTCTGGCTTAGTCCAGGTAACGTCTTTGGGGAAGAACTCTGCAAGCGCTGCGAGCATGGCGTCTTTTCTCTCTTTATAGCGAGACTTAGATACCTCAAGAGCCGCCTGCCAATCAACCTCATTGAAGTAGTGCTCGGCAAGAATCATGTTAAAGGGGCTGGTACACAGGTCAGAGCCAGACTTAGCAAGGTTGATGCGCTCAAGGAAATGACGAGGTGCAACCATCCAAGCTAAGCGCAGTCCAGGGGCAAAAATCTTTGACGTGGTTCCCAAATAAATGACATTTGGATCAAGCGTCTTAAGGCGTGTTAGATCTTCTCCTTCAAAACGGATAAGACCATACGGGTCATCCTCAACAACAGGGATGTTGTACTGGCGAGCCAGCTCAAGAAGGCGCAGACGCCTTGGCATAGACATGGTGATGCCAGCAGGATTGTTAAAATTAGGAATAACGTAGATGAACTTAGGCTTTCTGCCTTGGTCTGCAAGCTCTTTGAGCTTTGCCTCAAGCAAATCTGTTCTGATGCCTTCTTCGTCCATATCAATGGTGTGAACAGTAGGCTCATATGCAGAAAATGCCTGGAACGCACCAAGATAGCTTGGACCCTCACAGATAATATCGTCCCCTGGGTTAAGAAAGACACGGCCCAAGAAATCAAGCGCCTGCTGGGAACCAGAAGTCAAAATCATCTCGTCAGGATCAGCCTCGACGCCCTGAGCAGCTAAAATCTTGCAAATGGTCCTTCTGCACTCAATACGGCCATCAGAGTTGCCGTACTGAAGAGACCTGAGACCCTCAACAGCAACGCAGCGTCGAGCGCACTCTGCAACCTGATCAAGTGGCAGCGAAGAAATGTCTGGTAGGCCACCAGACAGCGCAATGACGCCTGGACGAGACAGGGCCGCAAACAAATCTCGTACTTCGCTCTTACGCATAGTTTGAACACGCTCTGCGTAAAGATCACTCCATACGTCAAACGAGATTCTGCTGTCATCCATAGAACTCTTACTCCTTACAGGCCATCTTTAGGCAAAAATTGTGCCGAAAAGATGTACTTATTGTTTTAGGACGTAGTCTTTTTAGTATCGCTCAAATATCAATAAATAACAGGGTAAAATATGACGCAATTGCTAAACGGTTACTTATAACCGGCAAACATACTGGTCGCTCCTAAATTTTGTAGAGAGGATTTTTATGGACAGCGCACATAACACTGTTGAATTGAACGCAGCGCTTTCAAATCCCCGCGATGATATCGCTAAACTTGATGAACTTGAGAAGAAGCTCTTTGCTCTCAACTACGCAGCTAATGAGATTGGCTCTTTTGGACCATGTATCGATCCAAAAAAGGCTGCTGAAGAGCGTGGAGAAGCCCTGGCAATCCTTGGCGAACAGGTCCAGGAGACCCTCTGTGATCCTGCTGTTGGCGCACTGCTTGATAGACTTCACGAGAATCGCGCTCTACTTGATGAGACTCATCGCGCACAAGTTAAAATTCTTCGTCGCGATAGAAGCCAGCTGGTAGATGTACCTGTTGAGCTTCAGAGCAACTTTGTTCGTCTTACCACAGAGGCTAATGAGGTCTGGGAGCAGGCAAAGAACAGCGATGACTGGTCACTCTTTGCTCCAAAGCTGGATAGCTTAATTGAGCTTCGCAAAGAGATGTGCCAGGCACGCGATGCTTCCAAAGATCCATATGATCTCTTACTCAGCGATTTTGAGCACGGCACCAACAGAGAGTTCTACAACACCTTCTTTAATAACGTTAAAGAAGTGGTAGTTCCCCTAG
>JABZHK010000067.1:0-6608 GCA_015258885.1 Atopobium sp. | reverse complement strand
GTCCTTGACCTGCGCACGAACGGCATCCAGGTCCTCATCGGAAGGAAGCCAACCGATAGCGTGAACAGGCAGTGGCATGGTGAACTCAGCTGCCTCAAGCTCGGCCTGAACCATCTTTGGTCCAAGTGGAGCCCAACCGTAAGAACCAAACGCAAAGCCAATACGGTGGTCATTCTTTGGAGATAGACCACTCATATAGGTCAGGAAGGAAGAAACGGTAGGCAGGAACTTAGAGTTCAGCGTAGGCGAACCAACGCAGACATACTTGGAATCCAAGAAGTGATACATGACGTTGGAGATGTGAGTCTCTTTGAGGTCGATGAGCTGGGCAGGAATACCTTCAGCCAGAAAACCGTCCAGAAGAGCATGAGCCATCTTGTCGGTTGAGCCCCACATGGAGTCGTATACAACCAGGGCTTTCTCCTCAAGCTTGCCGGTAGTCCACTCCTCGTACTTGGAGATGATGTCGGCAATGTGGGAGCGCCATGCAACGCCGTGAGCTGGGGCGATAATATCGATGTTCTCCAGACCAATGCCCTTAACTGCAGTAACAGCAGAGTCAGCCTGACGACCGTAAGGAAGAACGATGTTTGCGTAGTACTTGCGAGCCTGCTTCATAACCTCGCAGTAGTCGGACTCGTCTTCAAAGCGAGTGGTTGAAGCGTAGTGCTGACCAAATGCGTCGTTGGAGAAGAGGATCTTGTCGTACTCGGAATACGTGACCATGTTGTCTGGCCAGTGGACCATTGGCGTCTGCACAAAGGTCAGGGTGCGTTTACCAATGTTGAGCGTATCGCCCGTCTTTACGCCGTTGACGTTGATATTCTCGCCATAGAAAGCCTTGAGCTCCTTGACGCCCTGAGGTGCGCTTGCGTAGACCTCGGCGTTTGGCGCGAGCTCCAGAATGCGAGGAACGCTGCCGGAGTGGTCCATCTCGATGTGGTTGCAGATCAGAACATCAATCTTTGCTGGATCGATGATGCTCTTAATGCGCTCGACCAGCTCCTCGGAGAATGGGCGCTTGACGGTGTCAATGAGCGTGACCTTCTCGTCCAGGATAAGGTATGCATTGTAGGTGATGCCCTGCTCAGTGGTGTAGCCGTGGAACTCGCGAGCGTTCCAGTCCAGGGCGCCTACAAAGTAGACATCGGGTTTGATTTCGACAGAACTAAGCATGTGTCCTCCAAAGACCACAGTGCGAAAATTTGACACTACAAGGATATCATTTGCCGGCTAGTGAATGTATGTTCACGTAAACTTTCCAGAAGTTGTCCGAATCTAAATTCTTTCCGTGCTGGAATCTAGATTTTCACTTTGTCCGAATCTAAATATTTTCCTTGCTGTTATGTTCTTTTGACAGTGTTACCATAATTTACATAGGTCTAAAACGTATCCGGAGAGGGGAACCTATGAAAATGCTACGCGCAATGCGTGAGCCACTGAAGTATGTTCAGGGCAAAAATGCTTGTCTCGAGTTCGAGAAAGAGATGGGCTACATGGGAAAGCGCTTCCTGTTTGTTTGCTCTAACAGCGGCTACAAAGCAACCCACGACATGATCGAGCAGAGCTTCGAGGGCAAGAGCGACTATTACCGTCGCTACGAGGTCTTCGGTGGCATCTCTTCCAACGGCGAGATTAACCGCATGAAGGCTATCGTCGAGGAGGACAACATCGACGTAGTCGTCGCTATCGGCGGCGGTAGCGCTGTTGACACTGCAAAGGCAACCGCATATTACGCTGGTAAGCGCATCGTTATTCTTCCTACCGTTGCAGCTACTGACGCTCCATGCACCGGCCTCTCCGTTATTTACAACGATGACGGTTCCTTTGACAAGTACCTCTTCTACCCACAGAATCCAGATGCAGTTATGGTCGACACCCAGATCATCGCTAACGCACCTGTTTCCTTCCTGGTAGCAGGCATGGGCGACGCACTGGGCACCTACTTTGAGGGCCGCGCATCCATCCGCACCGAGTCTCCTTCCCTCGAGGGAACCGGCATTACCCGCGTTGGTATGGCAATTGCTAAGGAGTGCTACCTCACTCTTCGCGATTACGGTTCACAGGCAATTAAGGCTTGCGAGAACAACGTTGTAACCCCAGCTCTTGAGGCTATCTGCGAGGCAACCGTCTACATGAGTGGTGTCGGCGCTGACAACGTTAACTGCGCAGCAGCTCACTCCTTCTACAACGGCCTCACCTCTCTTGGTGGCCACAGCGCACCTCACGGCAACTGCGTTGCTTTTGGTACCCTGGTCCAGCTTGTTCTTGAGGGCGTTCCTCAGGAGGAGTTCGACGAGGTCCAGGACTTCTGCCTTGAGGTTGGTCTTCCAACTACCCTCGAGGAGGTTGGTATCACTACTGACGAGCAGATCAAGAAGATTGCTGAGGCTGCTTGCGTTCCTGGTGAGACCATCCACAACCTTGCTGGCGACGTCACTCCTGACGAGCTCTATGCAGCTATCGTTCAGGCTGACGCTATGGGCCGCGCTCTTAAGGCTTAAGGTTTTAGCTGCAGGTCGCGTCGCGGTGCGACGACACGCCTGGCGGCAGGTCGCAACGGCACCGCAACAGCACATTTGCTTGAACAGAAGAGGGACCGCAGGTGCGGCCCCTCTTTTTTGTTGCAGTTTTGATGTGATGGCGAGAAACGCGGACAATGGCGCCGGAGCTGCGATGCACCACCTACAGGCCCAGCACCTGCTTGACGTCTGCGGCAATAAGCTCAGGCTCCAGATGACTTTCTCGCATAAGATCCGCGATGTTAACGCGGTCGTAGAAGGCCTTCTTGACGCCGTAGTTCAACACACGCGCGGAGGAAGTTCCCAGGTAGCTAGCGATATTCTGTCCCCAGCCGCCTTCGATGATGCCATCTTCAATGGTCACGATGACGTCGTGATCTTTTACCAGGTTGTCGAGCAGATTTTGGTCGATGCCAGAGACAAAGTATGGCTTGACCAGCGTGGCTTCAATTCCCAGAGTAGAGCTAAGAGCCTCGACGGTTTTCTCGCCAAGGTCGTAGAAATCGCCCAAGGCAAGAACGGCCACCTTGGAGCCCTGGCGTGTGACCTCGTAGGTGTTGAGGTCGTCGAAGTTTGTGCGGACGGGACCTTCGGCGTGGACCACGGGACCGGAAGGAATTGCGATGTAGACAGGGTGTTTGTCCTGTTCAAGCGCCCAGTCGAGCATGGCGACGTACTCCTCGGCGTTGGACGGCGCGAGGTACACCATGTTAGGAATGTTTGCAATCATGGAAATGCTGCTAAGGCCCTGGTGGGTGGCGGCCATCAAGCCCCTAATGGAGCCGGAGCCCACGATAACCGCAGGATTCTGGTTGAGCGCCAGGTCCTGGGTCAGCTGGTCGTAGGTGCGCTGGATGAAAGTTGCGCTTGAACCCCAAACCACGTGCGCACCGGCGTGAGCTGCGCCGGAAGCCATTGCAACTGCAGTTTCTTCAGCAATGCCCACGTCAAGGTAGTGCTTTCCAAGCTCTTCTCGGCGTTCCTGCGAAAGGCCGAGAAGACCAGGAACAGCCGACATGAGCACCAAGAACTTTGGGTCAGTCTTTGCGCGCTTGAGGGCATACTCTGCAAAAATGCTGGCATACGACTCGGAAGAACCGGATGCAGGGCTCTGACCAGTCTGGATGTCAAACGGCATGTGCCAGTGCCACTTCTCCTTGTTTGCCTCCGCGGGAGCGTATCCCTTGCCCTTAAGCGTATTGATGTGGACCACAACCGGATGAGTCGTGTCTTTTACCTGCTCGAATGCGGCGATAAGAGCCTCGATGTCGTTACCGTCATTGACATACAGGTAGTCCAGGCCCATCGATTTGAAGAGGTTATTCTCGGCAGCTCCGTTGGTGCGGCGCAGCTCAGCGAACTGGTCGTACATGCCGCCGTGGTTCTCGGCGATGGACATCTGGTTGTCGTTGAAGACAATGATAAAGTTGCTGTTCAGCTCACCAGCAACGTTCAAACCCTCAAGAGCCTCGCCGCCGGACATGGATCCGTCGCCGATAACTGCGATGATGTTCTCCTTGCCGTCCATGATGTCGCGAGCCTTTGCCAGGCCAAGCGCCAGACTGATGGACGTGGAAGTGTGGCCGATTTTGAAGAGGTCATGCGGGGTCTCGGCGGGATCGGTGTAAGGAGACACCGAGTCGTAAAGCGCGGGATCCATGTATGCCTGCTTGCGGCCGGTGAGCATCTTGTGGGGATACGTTTGGTGCGAGACATCGTAAACGATATGGTCAACGGGCGAATTGAACACAGTATGAAGTGCGATAGTTGCCTCGACGATGCCAAAGTTTGGACCAAAGTGGCCGCCGTGCTTTGACTCCATGACCAGCAAGTTGTCGCGAATCTCCTGCGCAAGTGTCTTGCGAGCCTCCGCATTCAGCTTCTTTACGTCTTCTGGTCCATTGATATTCTCTAGGTACATGTGCGACCTTTCTTGAATTTAAACTACTGTCACGAATAACATCGCCATCTCAACGCTGTTTGTCTGAAATACGTACCCAGATCGCCGCCACGCAATACCGACAGGCAAGAAAATAAGCCACATGAGCAAATGAGTGCTGAAAGCTTACGCCCACGATCAACCATACCGTACGGGCAACATCATTAGTTGCTTATACTGTTTTGATGATGGTTGACGATGGTTGAAGATGGCTGAACACACCTATGTCGGATAATCTGTCAAAAAGACGTATACATGACGCTTAAAACGCCTGAAATGTGCAGAATATCGTCATTAGATGTGCAATATGCCCGTAATTGAGCAGAATATCCGACATAGGTGTGTTCCTTAGGTGCGGAATTTACCTATAGTTTAATCTTTTATATCTTGCTATTCATTTTTCAGCATATTAGATAAAGTTTATGCATAGAAATGCATATCAGGTAGAATGCGGTCTAGCTATCCGATTAATGCCCAGTTATCTTGTTTAAGAGCTAGACGATTCTTCAGTAAGAAACAAAAAGCATCACTATTTGTGCGCAAAACCTAAAAAACCAACGCTAGACGCATTGCACCAGCGTAAAAGAGCCCTCGCACCTGAAAGATGCGAGGGTTCGTACTTGAAACGCTTCATCTACCTGTGGCTTCGTGCCCGCAGCGCCTGCCGCGCCCGCAGAGTGCGTCTGACCTGCAGCTTAGCGCTCGCCGGCGGCGCGACGCTCAGCGTACTCGGCAGCAAGACGAGCCTGGATGTCGTGCGGTACCTGCTCGTATCCTGCTAGCTCAACGGTATACTCACCCGTTCCGCGCGAGAGGGATCTCAGCCTTGTAGCGTAATCGGTAACCTCAGCGTATGGAATCGTCGCCTTAATGGTAGTCTCACCAGCGGAAACGCCGGTACCGGAAGACATTCCCTCAACGCGACCGCGGGAAGCGGAGACGTCACCCATGACGGAACCTGCGTAGCTGTCTGGAACGGTAATCTCCAGGTGAGCCATAGGCTCCAGGAGAACGGGTTCTGCCTGGTCAACAGCCTTCTGGAAACCAATGCGAGCAGCAGTCTTGAATGCCATCTCGTTTGAGTCAACTGGGTGGTAAGAGCCTTCGTAAACAGCAACTTTAACGTCAATCATAGGATAACCAGCCAAAACGCCTTCGCGCATGGTCTCCTGGACGCCCTTATCAATAGCGGGGATGAAGCCGCGTGGAATGTGGCCGCCAACGATTTCGTCCACAAACTCGTAGCCTGCATCTGGGTTTGGCTCGATGCGCAGCCAGCAGTCGCCGTACTGGCCAGAGCCACCGGTCTGCTTCTTGTGCCTACCTTGAGCACTTGCAACTCGACGGATCGTCTCGCGATATGGGATGCGAAGCGCAACTTTATGTGCGGAAACGCCGGCTCGCTGCTCAAGACGCTCGAGAAGAACGGCTACTTGTGCCTCGCCGATTGCAGAAACAATGGTCTGGCCGGTGTCCTCGTCACGCTCAACCTTAAGGGTTGGATCGGCGTCGGCGGCCTTCTCCAGGAATGCGAAGAGCTTGCCCTCGGTACCGCGCTCATCAGGCTCGATAGCCGTGCGGTACAGGGAGTTGGGGAACCTAAACGCGGCAGCCTCAACCTTACCGGTAACGGAGAGCGTATCGCCCGTCATGGCCTCGAGCTTTGGAACTACCACGATATCGCCAGCCGCAGCGGTGTTGACGTCAGTTGTTTCTTTGCCGCACATACGATACAGGTGAGAAAGGCGCTCGGGCTTGCGGGTGCGAGCGTTGATAAGCTCGGAACCTGCAGAAACAGTACCTGCAAGCACCTTTACAAAGGTAAGCTTGCCGTTCTGTGGATCCTGCAGCGACTTGAAGGCAAACGCAACAGGGCGCTCGTCATCAGGTGAAATATCAAGCTGCTCGCCGTTTACCAGCGGAATGCGGCCAAAGTCGGACATAGTTGGGAACCAGCCGTCAACGGCGTCAAGCAGGGAGATAACGCCCTCTTCACGGACGCAAGAGCCCGAGAAGACAGGAACAAAAATGCGCTCCATAAGAGCCTTGCCCAGCAGACTCTCAAGCTCTTCCTGCGTAATTTCCCCGCCCTCAAGGTAGCGCATCATCAGCTCATCGTCGGCCTCAACAACCAGCTCGGTCAGATC
>JABZHK010000066.1:0-6620 GCA_015258885.1 Atopobium sp. | reverse complement strand
GTCCCAGGGAAAGAATCCTCTGCTTGCCGCCTGCGACGTTCACCGTCCCGCAGCAGCAGATCAGCTTGAAACACTTGGTTCAGAGATTGGTGTAGCAGTCTATCGTGGTGATGGCAAAGACGCTGTTGCTATTGCGTCCCAGGCAATCCAGGAGGCTGTTGATCACCTCAATGACCTGGTAATTGTCGATACTGCTGGCCGTCTTCAAATTGACGAAGAAATGATGGAAGAGGCCGTTGCTATCAAGCGTGCCGTCAAGCCAGATCAGATTCTTATGGTTGTCGACGCCATGACCGGCCAGGATATTGTCAACGTTGTGAGCACCTTCGCCGAACGCGTAGACTTTGACGGCGTTATCATGTCCAAGCTTGATGGCGATGCTCGTGGCGGTGGCGCACTTTCCGTACGCGAGGTTACCGGCAAGCCTATCAAGTTTGTTTCTATGGGCGAGAAACCCGATTCACTTGAGGTTTTCCACCCAGACCGTATGGCCAAGCGTATTCTTGGCATGGGTGATGTTATCTCTATTGTCGAGAAGGCCCAGCAGGCAGCAGATGAGAAGCAGGTCGAAGATGCTGAGCGCATGTTGCGTGAAGGCTTTACTATGGATGACCTGCTCAATCAGATGAACCAAATTCGCAAGATGGGTGGTCTTGCAAAGCTTATTGGCGCTCTACCCGGTGGTGACCGCATGATGGCCCAGCAGGGTGGTGTGGATGATAGCTCTATGGGAAAGATTGAAGCTATCATTCATTCCATGACTAAAGAAGAGCGTGCACGTCCAAAGATTATTAATGGTCAGCGTCGTCGTCGTATTTCTATGGGATCTGGTCGTAGTGTTCAGGAAGTTAATCAACTTATTCGCCAGTGGGGAGAGATGAATAAGATGATGGGCAAGATGAAGGCTATGACTCAGGGCGGTAATGCAAAGAAGGGTCGCCGTGCCATGGAGTCCATGATGAAGAATATGGGCTTTGGCGGAGGTCAAATGCCCCGTTTTTAGGCGTTGCCAGTAAATAAATTTATATAAGAAGTACTCTTATTGTCAGAAATATCCCTACTGCTTTTTGTTACACATGGTAAACTCTCTCAAAAAGCAGTAGGGAGTAATTATGTCAATTAAGCGTATTACCTTTGTTGTATTAGGTTGTGTAAGTTTGGCACTTGCCGTAATTGGCGTAGTGCTTCCTATTTTGCCTACTGTTCCATTTTTAGCGCTCGCAGCACTTTGCTTTGCAAACTCATCCGACCGACTTAATAATTGGCTTATTAATACGAAGTTTTATCAAAATAATCTTGCTGATTTTAAAGCTGGAAAAGGGATGACTGTTAAGACTAAAGTGCGCATTCTTGCCACAGTAACTTTGGTTATGGCTGTAGGTCTGATCGCCATGCTTATGAAAGGAGTTATTGTTGGCAGTATTGTCCTTGTTATTGTTTGGTTAGGGCACATTTACTATTTTGGTTTTAAAGTTAAAACGATTAAAGAGTAAACAAAGAATATTTGGAATAACTTATAAATTATAAAAAACGTTCTTTCGTGAATGTTGATGGATTTATTTATTCAACATGAAGACAGAGATATTATCAATAGCCTATAAATCTTCCTGAAGTTTTATTTCAGAAATTAATTCATTTTCTTAATGTCATACTTAGAATGGAAATAGTATGACTTTACCTTTTAAGAAACTTTATAAATTTCATAGGTAGTAAAGAATGTTTATAACGTTTATGGGTTAAATAACTACCATTTACCGATAAGTACTTTTATCATGCAGAGATTTAATTAATCATTTCTGAAAAGACCATATGTTAAGGAGGCACTTATGCGGCACTTCTTTAAGGTTGTCTGGTTCGTAATTAGCTTCATGCTTGTTATTCTTTTTTCTCAACTACACTGCTTAAAATGCAATGCGTCAGAGATTCCTATATTAGAGGTAAGAGAAGCAGCATCAGAAATGATCCTTCCTTTATTGGAAGCTAACCATATTGAATACGATTCAAAAGAATTTAACCTAAAAAATTATATACCAGAATATAGATTAGAGGGTAATGTCCTTAAACCGCTTCCAATATATCATTATCCGATATATATTGATAATAATATTGTCGCAATACTTACTGGTATTGGTGACAATAATTCAGAGGGATTTGCTTATAGTGCCTCTATCAACTATGTCAATATATTTGAAATTTCCCAAAAATATTTTAAGGCCGGAATTGTATTTCGTACAGAAGACGACTGCTATTTAACTGATGGAATTACTTTTATTTCTATAACTTCAGGAGAAATCTTTAAAATCGAAGACGATAGTCCTGAATATTGGAAAAACATCAGTCAGTTAATCGCTGCTTTAGATATGAACAATCTTATGATAGAGGGTGGAAGCGGAAGACAATCTGTACAAAATATTGAAGACGCAAATCTGAAAAGAGTTCTGTTTGATTTGCCTCGCTATCATCAGGGAAATAAAAATATTTGCTGGGCAGCTGCTGCTTGGTCCATTGGATCTTATCTTACAAAACAGACATCACCAAGTCCTGATGAAATTGCAATAAAAATTAAAGGAAATACAGATACAAGTGGGTCAGATAATGATGAAATTGAGGCTTTAAGTTTTTTCTCATATAATAATTCCATCTTTAAGGTTAATGGTGAATCGGTTAACGGATATTCAATTGATAAAATTATTAACTTACTGGATTGCGGAATACCAATTTTAGGCCGGTTACATCAATCGGAAACTTCAAGGAAGATTGCGCACGATTCTATAAGTGTTGGACATGCAGTTGCAATTTGCGGGTATTTATATAATGATAATTTAAAAGAGTTATACGCACAGGATTCTGCGTCAAACAAAGTGGTAATTTTACGACCTAATATTTCTGGCGTATTTAGTTATTTTGAACTTAAAAAAACTGTACTTGATTTAGATGCTGTAATTTATCCAACAGGATTTCAAAGTAACGATGGCGGTAATACGTGGTATTACATTGCTTCAGATTCGGTAACACGCTGCTCAGGTTGGAAAAGCTATGAAGGTAATTATTATTTCTTTGACTCGAGCAGTCATCTTCAAAGAGGTTGGCTTCATGAATCAGCCGGTTGGTATTATTTTGGTTCTGATGGTGCTATGCAAACCGGTTGGGTATTTGTTGATGGAAAATGGTATTTCCTTCAAGATAATGGTCTTATGGCTTACTCTCAGTGGTTTAAGTGGAATGGCGTTTGGTATTACCTCAACAGCGATGGATCTGCTCAAACAGGTTGGAAAGAAATAGAAGGTAGCTATTATTTCTTTAATGACTCAGCAAAAATGCAAACAGGCTGGGTTAATGATAGAGGTTATTGGTTTTATCTTGATTCCTCAGGAAAGATGCTTACCGGTTTTCAAACAATAAATGGATACAAATATTATTTTGCTGATAACGGCTCTATGACTCTTGGTTGGTTTAGAGTAGGCTTCCCTTGGTATTATGCAGATTCTAATGGCGTTATACAAACAGGATGGCAATATATAAAGGGAGAATGGTATTACTTCAATTATACAGGCACAATGCATCTAGGTAGGCTTATAGACGGTGGTTATATATTCCATTTAGATGAATCTTCTGGCGCTATGCAAATTGGATGGTTTACAACGCTTGAAGGCAAGCTCTTCTTTAGAACTGAGAAAAATGTTCCTTACGGTGGACCTAAGGGTTCAATGGTAGTTGGACAAAAGGCAAGAATAGATGGTGTTGTGTATGAATTTGATCAAAAAGGTATTGCAAGAAAAGTCTTAAATCCAAATATTATTCCCGTGTCAGTACCAACTACAGACTTAAGTGAGGTGACAGATGATGCAGCGTAGGAAAAATTAGCGTTAGGCAAAGTGATTCTGATTTTCCTTCTGCCAGTTCATTGATCACTTCTCGCTTAGGTTCAGAGTATCTTGATTTTATGGCAAACAAAGAGCGTGCTGTAAATCTTTTATAGGATTTTCCTAAGAGCACGTTTTCGGTTTACATTCAATACAAGTGAGGCGATTAGATATGTCACATGGTAAGATAAAATTGTATATAACTATCAGCGCAGTGATTGTGGCATGTGTATTCATATGTAGTTGGTTTAGACCCGAAGCGGTTAAAGAACGAAATCTCGATTTTTTAAAACATAAAGCTGCGGAATATATAAGGGAGCAATCAGCTGATAATATTTTCTCATATGAGAAGTTTGAGTCTGGAGAATATAGGACTTATACCTGCAATATAAACGACGTGTATATATCTGGTCCAATTTTATCAATTGTAGAGAAAAACAATGAATTATTAGACGGTGGTATTTTGTGGGTTGTAAGTGTTAATGGAGAAATCATTGGAACAATCGGGCAAGATGCCGCTTTATATTCAATTTCTCTCTCATCACAAGATTTTGATCAATATATTCTTTATGGGACTGCTTATATTCTACAAGCTATGAGCAGTCGCAAATTACCTGCCGTCTCCTACTATGAATACAATACAGAAGGTGGGGGAACCTTTCTGTCTGATAATATACTTGCGACATTTAATTACGTCACAGGAGAATATGGTTTTGCTAAACCAGCCAGCAAATTTCCTTCTGCCAGTTCATTGATCACTTCTCGCTTAGGTTCAGAGTATCTTGATTTTATGGCAAACAAAGAGCGTGTTGTAGATCTTTTATAAGACATAAAAAACGCGCGCTTCAGAATTATTTTCTAAAGCGCGCGTAAATATATTTTCTAAGAAAAACCTAGTAGTGGATGATAATTGGATCTCCATCTTTGGCGATATCAAAGAGTTTTTGAGCGTTTTCATAGCTTAGGTTGATGCAGCCATGACTACCGCCTGTTCTGTAGATGTTTCCACCAAACGCACTTCTCCATGGAGCGTTGTGAAAACCGACTTCCTGACCTTTTACACCCAACCAGAAGTCAACGTGTGCATCCCAACCTGGTTTGCCATTCTCGTCATTTGGTCCCAAGAGACGAGCGTCTCTAATGTGGCTGGTAATATACCAGACTCCTTCCGGAGTGTTGTGCTGTCCGTCTGGGATACCCGTTACTACATCGGCTTCCCAAAGAATTGATCCATCTTCACCATAAAGCACGGCATGCTGAGTTGTTAGGTCAACATCAATATAACGACCGCCCCAGTCTTGCTCACCCAGTTTAGTAAATTTATCAGCCGACTGTTTTGTAGGCAGTTCAATCTTTGTTGCCTGACCAGCTGACAGACCGTCAGAGATAGCTTTTACAGCAGCGTCATTATCAATAACCCAACCGTATGCACCAGCGGCCTTTGTGGTGAATTCTTTTCCATCCCAGCGCTTATACGTTCTTGAAGTTCCGCGAGTATCTACTGCAGGAGCAAGTGTCTCGTTGACCCATTTGGTAATAGCGTCTGTATCAAATGAAATAGAGAGATTCTCATCAAACTTAATCCAGCTAGCAATGGTGTCTTGATCAAGCTGATATGCAACAGAGTCACCTAACATCAAATCAACCGCAGAGGCAACGTAGGAATTAGCTGTCTTCAGGGCTGCATCAAGGTCTTCTGCGCTCATAAGGCTTTCTGGGCCAAGCTGTACGGTAGTAGTCAGATTATCAAAAGCTGTTTGCAAGTCTTTATGGACACCCTCAAGAGATAGTCTTGTGGCAATAGCATCATCAGCAAAAATAAACTTTTTAGCCGAGCTATCGTAGGTAATTCCATTGTTTTCAAGAGCTTGAGCAGATTCTTTTGCCTGCTCAATTCTTTGATTAAAGAGTGCATCCGCTTTGCTTGTATCGTACGAGGCGGTAGCGTGAGGGCTTAGGGACCTGCTGCGAGTAATCTCCAGTGGCCACATCCAAGGATTCTGCTGGCTAATAGCATCGTGAGCATATCCAGCTGCGTCGTACGTCAAATCAATGTCAGATGCCTTGATGGTTAAATCTACGCCGTTTCCAGAGACTTGGACGGAATAGTTTGAGGCTTCATTTGCTCTAGAAGCCTGCAAATCTGAAGCTGGTTTTAAGGAGTAGTCCTTACCATAAATGCTGGTCTGAGGCATAAAGAAGAAGTTAAAGAAGATTGCTCCACCCACGTACACAAGGGCGAGAACACCAACGAGCACGGCAGGTATTTTCCACCACTGATGTTTCTTGTGGTTAACAGGAGCTTCTTCTTTTTCTCCAAGCTCTGCGCTATCAAGGGGAGCAATGACAGTTAGATCATCTGCCTGCTCTTCTGGGGACTCTGTAACTTGTGAAGGCTCATTGAGCTGATTAGCTTTTATCTGCTCTTCATTAAGAGCAACGTACATATCAGTATCGCCAAGACTTGGGACAGAATCCTTAAGGGAAGGTGTCTTCTCTGTAGCTTCCTCTGTGGAAAGAGGCTGTAGGTTAGCGGTGTGAGAAGCAGAGCTTTTTGCAAAGTGCTTAGCCAAGGAGCACTCCTTATAAAATACGAAGTTACACAGCAAGAATCAGTGTGTTTTGACAAACAAGCTTTCTGTAATTGAGTCAAAGACACATCTATTTAGTGTAGTGCATATTCGTCACATATTTTATGGAACTTACGAGGAATTATTTTCCACAGGAGAAGAACAGAACTGGAGTAATATATACGAC
>JABZHK010000065.1:0-6708 GCA_015258885.1 Atopobium sp. | reverse complement strand
CTTGCCGTGGTAGTAGACGATGCTGATATGGGCATAACTGAAGTAGTCAGAGGATCAGATCTTCTTTCCTCAACTCCTAGGCAACTTTATTTGCAAGACGTGCTTGGTCTTTCTCATCCCACATACGCTCACCTCCCCTTACTTGTTGCGCCTGATGGTAGGCGACTTTCAAAGCGTAATCATGATCTAGACCTTGGTGTCCTTAGATCCCAAGGAAAAACACCAGAAGAGATTCTTGGCTTTCTTGCTTACTGCACAGGTCTCACGAAAGAGAATGAGCCCCTTTCTGCAGTACAAATTGCAAATCGTTTTTCTTGGGAGACACTTCGCGCTCACCGAAAAAACGTGGTTGTTGAGCATTTTTCACATGTTTTGTAAAATGTCTTATTGTGAGTGACGCCAGTTCGGGGTATCATTCTCAAGCACCCATTTTGGAGAGCTGACCGAGAGGCCGAAGGTGCTCGCCTGCTAAGCGAGTATGGGCCCCAAGCCCATCTGGGGTTCGAATCCCCAGCTCTCCGCCAGATTTTTCTGCTCGTTGCATCTCTGCAACGAGCTTTTTTCTTACCAAGAAGAACTTTTTCTAAGATTAGTCTTGCATTTTCAACTGGAAAATGGCATTCTATCTACTTGCACGCGGCGTTACCTCAGCTGGATAGAGGACCTGACTACGAATCAGGGCGTCATAGGTTCGAATCCTATACGCCGCACCACTTGAACTTAGGAGCTCCTTCGGGAGCTCTTTTTTATTATCTACCTGGTCTTAAAGCTACTTCACCGGAAGAGTTTGCATACAAGTACTGATAAGAAATACCAGCTTCATCAAGCTCATCCATTACCTCAGCCATGCATGTTTCTGCCATGATGACCTCAAGATACTCTTGTGGACTTAGATCTTTTAAACCCACTCTACCTTGGTCTGAAATCCACTTTCTTAAAGTTGTAAGTTGCTCTGATGCAATATGGATCTCTGAATAAAACTCCTTGTGGCCGAATCCAATTTTTGCCGCACTACCTTGCACAAACTGCCTTAATACAATTTCTTTCTGTACCTCTACCAGACCTTTCATAGCCACCTCTTTCTTCCTTTACTGATCTCAGTATAGCAAATTTATAGAACATATGTTCTATAAATCAGTAAAAGAAATGGTCTCCACAATTCTGTAGAAGACCATTTCAAGAATTGAATCAGTTTTGATTAAAAAGAGAAACTATTCTGGTCGAATAACCTCGATGCCACCCATGTAAGGACGGAGCGCCTCGGGCACGGTAACGGAGCCATCTGCGTTCTGATAATTCTCCATAATTGCAGCCATGGTACGGCCAACTGCCAGACCGGAGCCGTTAAGCGTGTGAACTAGACGGGTGCCCTTGAACTCTGCTGGATCCTTATAGCGGATATTTGCACGACGAGCCTGGAAATCCCAGCAGTTAGAGCAAGAAGAAATCTCCTTGTATGCGTTATAGCTTGGGAGCCAAACTTCAATGTCATAGCACTTGCATGCAGAGAAGCCAATGTCACCAGTGCAGAGAGTAACCACGTGATAAGGAAGACCCAGAAGCTGAAGGATCTTCTCGGCTTCCTGAACCATGGACTCAAGCTGATTCATGGAGTCTTCAGGCTTTGCAAACTTGACCATCTCTACCTTGTCAAACTGGTGAACGCGGATGATGCCACGGGTGTCTCGACCAGCTGAACCTGCCTCCTCGCGGAAGCATGGGGTGAATGCGGTATAGAGCAGAGGGAGCTGAGATGCGTCCAGAATCTCGTCACGATGGATGTTTGTAAGCTGGACCTCAGCAGTTGGAATGAGGTAGAGGTCAGGCTGTACGTGATAGAGGTCCTCTTCAAACTTAGGAAGCTGACCAGTGCCAAACAGAGAATCCTGATTTGTGATAACTGGTGGCCACCACTCTTTGAAGCCTGCCTGGTTATGTGTATCAATCATGAAGTTGATAAGCGCACGCTCCATGCGAGCGCCCATGCCACCAAGAAGATAGAAGCGAGTTCCTGCAAGCTTTACGCCACGGTCAAAATCAATCATGCCCAGCTCGGGTCCAAGATCCCAGTGCGCCTTTGGCCCAAAATCAAACTGAGTTGGCTCTCCCCACTTGCGAACCTCAGGGTTATCGGAGTCATCCTTGCCATAAGGAACGGATGCGTCAGGAATGTTTGGAATAGCTGCAACAAGGGCGGTGAGCTCTTCCTCAACCTCTCCGCGGCGCTGATCAAGCTCTGCGATGCGATCTTTGTTAGCTGCTACCTGCTCTTTAGCTGCCTCAGCCTCTTCCTTCTTGCCCTCACGCATAAGAAGGCCAATCTGCTTAGAAACAGCGTTACGCTCTGCCTGAAGAGACTCAACCTCAGCAATTACGCTTCTGCGTTCCTCGTCAAGCTCAAAGAATTTCTCGCGATCCCAATGGGCGTTTTGCCTGGACTCGCAAGACTTATCTACGAGGTCAGGATTCTCGCGCACAAATTTGATATCAAGCATGCAGCTTCTCCTTGAATCAACACTTTTTAGCAGTGCATTTTTTCTTATAGCCTACCAAGTATATACTTGTATTTAGATTCTTAACCCTTCACATGTTCTGGAGCTGGATTATGGACGCAATTAACTCTTTTATTGGTTGGCTTTTTGGCGATAAGACCGGCGTGTTGTTCCTCGTACTTGGTGGAATTTTGCTCTTCTTGGTCATTTCTTTTGTGTTGGAGCGCAAAACCAAAAAGATGTATTTCAACCACAAAAAGACTGAGGATGACTGGGATCTCTTCGGAGAAGACGAAGAAGGCTGGTCTGACTTTGATGCAGACAACAAATAAGTAACAAAAAAGCCCCGTAAAGGGGCTTTTTAAATGCAAATGGTGCGGGCGAAGGGACTTGAACCCCCATGAACTTGCGTTCATACGGACCTGAACCGTACGCGTCTGCCAATTCCGCCACACCCGCGTGCTAGGGAATAATACTACAACATTTTGTTTTCTTCTAATGGAAAAACAATAGATATATAAGAAAATTCTTTTCAGCGGTAGAATATAGACAGTCACGGCCGACAAACACACTTTAAACACAGGAGGTTGCCGTGAGTGACTCGCGGTCACAGACCACGCAGACTACATATCTACATTCACCTTCTGCTCAGCAGGCATCACCTGCGGCTGAGCCAGAAATTTTGCTGGACCGATATCGCGTTCTTGCTCGCAGAGGTAACGGAGGCTTTGGCACCGTTTGTACCTGCTGGGATACTCGTTTGCAGAGGCGCGTAGCTATAAAACGCATGCCACTGTTAGGGGCTTCCGAGACTCCCGGCGTGCTTGCTTCAACTGTTGACGAGGCTCTTTCTGAGGCTCGAACTGCCTGTTTGCTGGCGCATCCCAACATTGTGACTGTTCATGACTTTGAGATTGAGGGCGATTACGCCTATCTGGTCATGGAGTTTGTTGATGGCCTTAATTTATCGGAGCTCTTGGCTCGCGTTGAGGGTGGCTACCTCACCTATGCCGAAGCAGCTCACATGGTGTCTTCACTTGCAAAGGCGCTTCAATATGCCCATGAAAACGGCGTACTCCATCTGGACATCAAGCCAACAAATATCATGATTGACCGCCAGGGTACGGTAAAACTTGCCGACTTTGGTATGGCAACACTTGCCTCAGCTGCTGGTTATGGTGGTGCTCGCGGAGGTACGGTAGGCTACATGCCTCCTGAGCAGGTTGAAGGTATGCTTGTTGACGAGCGCGCTGATATTTTTTCGCTTGCTGTTGTTCTGAGGCAGGCGCTAACGGGCGTCAATGTATTTGCGGGCAGAACGGCTAAAGAATCCCTTGATCACATCTACAAGGGCCCAAAAATTCCTCTGCTCAAAGAAGATCCCGAGGTCCCCTTTGCTGTAGATGCCGCCTTGACGCAGGCACTTTCTCCCGAGCCATCCATGCGACAAGGCAGTGTGTCTGAATTTGCACAAGAAATTGTGACTCCTCTTGGCAGCGAAAAGCAGGGCGAGAAAAGCCTCAAATCCCTGGTGGAGCAGTCAGAAGAAGAGGAAACCGAGACCTGGGACGTCAAGCATCTTCCGCTCTCAATCCGCTTCCCCTGGCTGCCCTCGGCTGCCGTGCGTGGCGTATCAGCCCTGGTCACCGGCGTTCTTCTCGCCCAATTGTTCCAGCTTATTGCTCCAGAATCGCTCACGTTTATTGTGGTGGGCTCTCTTGTAGGAGCTGCAGCAGCTGTTCTTTGGACCCCGTTGGGTTCTGCGCTTGTCATTGCATGCGCGGTATATGCTCTGGCAAGCATTAGCCCTACCAGCACTTCATTCCCGTTTGCAACACTTGTAACCTTGGTAAGCGTTATCTGGTGGGCCTTTGCAGGAAGGGTCTCAAAATTTAGCAGCATCAACTGCTTATTAGGAGCTTTATTACCTGCTCCTGTTTCAGCACCAGCGCTTGTCTCCGCTACTATGCGTCCACTACCTGCAGTTTTAACAGGAGCTTTTAGCTATCTTTTTGGAATACTGTTTACAAGAGGCATATCTTTGGGCTTTGCGGCAACTCCTCTTGCCTATGACTACACCTCACTGGCCTCAGGACTTCCTTTTTGGGTTCGCTTTGGGGCGTGCGCTCTATCTGCTCTTTTAGGCTCGCTTATAAGCCAAAAAAGACGTCGCGGGTGGATGATTTTTGGACAAATTGTCTGTGCCGCATTGCTTTCAAGTGGCATTATATGGGCAGCTTGGATGGAGAATCCCAATTTTTGGGTAGTTGAAAGTATAGTTTCAGTACTAATTACGGTATTCTTATGTGTACTTGTATGTATTGCAATTGTCCTGATAGGTCCACTTCAAGCGGATCAGGAAGGCGAGGAATTAGATGAGCTTTCTTAGTGACTTTGAAAACCGTATTGGTTCGGTCTTTGGTGCCGCACCTCAGGGATACGCAGAGCCTTTCTCTTTTAAGAAGCTTGCCAAACGCGCAGCTAAAGAGATGGAACGTGAGACGTATGAGATTGATGGCGTAGACACTGCGCCTGCCCTGTATACCGTTTTAGTTGCTCCTCAAGACGATTCACTGATGCGTCCTCTTTATGCTGATCTAACTGCAGAGGTTTCTGACTTCGTGGCTGCTCAGGCTCAGCAAAAAGATTATGTATTTGTTGGTCAGCCGCTTGTTCGTTTTATGGTTGACCCATCTCTGAAGCCTGGAAAATTTGCTGTCTTTGCAGAAAATGTTGACGGCAATACGCTTGACCAGCTACGCAATGAAGAGCGTGCTTTCTTGGGTGGAAACTCCAGTGTTGGAGGAGCTGCAGCTCAAATGCCTCAGCAGCACAATTCCCGCGCTGCTGTTCAGCCAGAACCACAGCCAGAGCCAGATCCTCTGTCTGTAGTTCGCCCTGTTTCTGCAGATAATGCAACGCCAGAGGTTTTGGGAGATCTTGCTGGTACAGACGCCGGTCTTGCGGTAATGCCACCAGACTTTGTTGAGGCTCAAGGCGCAATTCCTGTTGTTTCCGCAGCTGAGTCCACTCCTATGCCTGTTCTTCCTAGCTCAAACGGACTTCCAGACCTGCCCGTAAACGGAGCTATCCCAACAGCAGCTCCTGTTCCTATGACTCAGCGTCGTATCACGCCTTCCCTTGATGCCCAGTTAAACGGCGCGGGCGGTCGTTCTTCTCGCAATCTGCAAGGCACGCCACGCGCAAACATGGACGCTACCTGCATTTTGATTGATCGCCAGAGCGGTCGTTCGTATCGCGTTGAGGCTCCTCGCGCCATCATTGGCCGCGAGCGCTCTCAGGCAGACGTTGTTCTGCGCGATCCTAACGTTTCAAGACGTCACGCCGAGATGACCTATGACGGTCACGATTGGCACATTGCTGATTTGCACTCCACTAACGGAACGCTTGTCAACGATATCGACGTAGATGAGGTAATTCTGCGCGACGGAGACCTCATTACCATTGGTCTTATGGACCTTCAGTTCCGGGAGAACTAATGATTGATTTGATTCTCTTTGCAGGACGTGTTCTGCTTGTTGTCCTGTTGTACATCTTCCTGTTCTCGGTCATGCGCACGGGCATTGGTCTTGTCCGCGGTCAGCGCAAAGACGGAGCTATTTGGTCCGTTGATGTCGAGAAGGGCGTCAAGTCCTTACGTGGTCTTCACGTAGACATCTTGGGTCCTGTTGTTATTGGACGTTCTCCTTCGTCTGACATTGTGATTGACGAACCCTACGTTTCTGCTTCACACGCTCGCTTTACTATCCAGGGACCTGCTCTGGTACTTGAAGACCTTGGATCCACAAACGGAACCATGGTTAATGGTCACATCATCGAGCAGCCTGTTACCCTTCGCGACACTGACGAAGTCCAGGTCGGCGATGTGATTATGCGTGTTGGACGTCGATAAGAGGCTCATGGTTTCTTCTGATACAACACATATTTCTGATACACCTGCACAAGAGCCCGTGAGTGCTCCTGGTCGTTGTGAGCTGCCACTTGATGGTCGCTGTGACGCAGAAGCGGTTTCTGGCTCTAACACCTTTATTTCTTGGGGCGCCCGCTCTGACGTGGGATTAGTTCGCGAGCATAACGAGGACTCGTTCCTTTTGCGCACTCCCCTTTTTGCCATCTGTGATGGTATGGGAGGTCACGCCGCCGGTGAGGTAGCAAGCTCCATTGCTGTTAAGGTTATTGCCGAACAGGCACCAAG
>JABZHK010000064.1:0-6712 GCA_015258885.1 Atopobium sp. | reverse complement strand
TCCTACATATCGTCAATCCGTTCCTACTATGAGCTTGTTAACAATTACTTCCAACGTAGTATATGGTACTGCAACAGGTTCCACACCAGATGGTCGTAAAGCGGGTGAAGCTTTCGCTCCTGGTGCTAACCCAATGCACCACCGCGATACTCACGGTGCTGTTGCATCCCTGGCCTCCGTTGCTAAGCTTCCATTCAACGACGCACAAGACGGTATTTCCAATACCTTCTCAATCATTCCTAATGCTCTTGGTAAGGGCTCTGACGTCTACTTCCACGGTAGCGAGCTAGACCTTGAGCACATCGACTTCTCTGATATGAATCTTGATATTCAGATTGAGAACAAGATTGATTGCGCCTGTGAGGCAGACCCATCCGCAGTTGAAGGTGCTGAGGATCGTAAATAACAAGCCCTGGCGAGAAGATCTATCTACACGTTTCTTCTCGCCAACAAACTCGTAAGGAGAAACACATGCAGTCCAACGAAGTAGCTTCCGAGCAGATTGACAACCTGGTAAACATGATTGATGGCTATGCCGAGAAGGGCGGTCATCACCTCAACGTTAACGTTTTTACTAAGGACACTCTTCTTGATGCTCAGGCACACCCAGAGAAGTATCCTCAGCTGACCATTCGCGTTTCTGGTTACGCTGTTAAGTTCAACTCCCTTACCAAAGAGCAGCAGGACGACGTTATTTCTCGTACCTTCCACGACGCTCTCTAAGGATTTCTTGTCCATGTCTTGTTCTGATACTCACATGGATCTCAATGACCCGCTCACAGTTTGTGGGCGGGTCCACTCTATTGAGACCTTTGGTACCGTAGATGGCCCTGGAACTCGCCTGGTTGTATTTACCCAGGGGTGTCCCATGCGCTGTGCCTATTGTCATAACCCAGATACCTGGCAATTTGGTATTGGAACAGAAACATCAGTAAAAGAAATTCTTTCCACCTTTAACCGCAATAGAGCTTTTTATAGAAACGGTGGAATTACGGCTACTGGCGGCGAGCCACTCGCTCAACCAGAGTTTGTTGGAGCTCTTTTTGAGGCAGCGCATAATGATCCTCGTGGACGTATTCATACTTGTCTTGATTCTTCTGGCATCGCCTACAATCCAGATACTCCAGAGAAATTTGAACGTGTTCTTGATAACACTGATTTAGTGCTTCTTGATATTAAACACTCTGATCCAAAGGGCCACATAAATCTTTGTGAAGTTGGCTCAGAAAGACCGCTTGCGTTTGGTGATGAGCTTAATCGTAGAGGCATTAAAGTTCTTATCAGACATGTTGTAGTACCCGGCATTACTGATTCAGCAGAAGAGCTTGCGGGTGTTGGTGGGATTATTGCCCACTGGGATAATGTAATTGGATTAGATGTACTTCCCTATCATGTGATGGGTGTAAAAAAGTACGAAGAGCTGGGCATTCCTTACAAGCTTTCTGGTACTCCTGCCATGGATGGCAAAAAGATTCCTGAGCTGCGCAAGCAAGTCCTTATCGCTCGTTCCCTTGAACGCAAACAGCTTGGAATGCGCTAAACTTACTTAGTTCACGCATTAATTTACTTCAAGGAGTCACTATGCCAAATGAGGGCAGCTACGAGGCGGCACTCCGTCGCTCAAATGAGATTCAAGCAGATCTGCCAGAGCATGCAGGAAAGTACAACATGCTTACTGGTGACCGTCCTACTGGAAGACTTCACCTTGGCCATTACTTTGGCACTATTGTTGAGCGCGTAAGACTCCAAAATCTTGGTGTTCATACCAATATTATTATTGCTGACTATCAGGTTATTACAGACAGAGACACTACCGAGCATATTGCAGATAATGTCTACAATATGGTTATTGATTATCTGGCCTGTGGAATTGATCCAGAGAAGACCATGATTTTCACGCATTCTGCAGTCCCAGCTCTCAATCAGCTCATGTTGCCGTTCCTCTCGCTTGTTACCGAGTCTGAGCTTCATAGAAATCCAACCGTTAAGGCAGAGCAGGAAGCATCTGGCCATGCTCTCACCGGTCTTCTCCTCACCTATCCTGTCCACCAGGCATGCGACATTCTCTTCTGTAAAGGAAATATTGTTCCTGTTGGTCGTGACCAGCTACCTCACATCGAGATTACTTCTAAGATTGCACGTCGCTTTAACGAGCGTTACGGAAAGGTATTCCCAGAGGTTTCTGGCCTTCTCACCTCTACCCCATTGATTCCAGGTCTTGATGGACGCAAGATGAGTAAGTCTTACGGTAACGCTATCTCACTTTCTATGACAGCTGAAGAGACCGCCAAGCTTATCAAGAAATCCAAGACTGATTCTGAGCGCATGATTACCTTTGACCCAGACAACCGTCCGGGCGTCTCTGCACTGCTTACCACTGCTGGTATTTGTACTGGCCGTGATCCAAAAGAGATTGCTGACGAGATTGGTATGGGCGGTGGCGGAGCACTCAAGGCTTACGTCATCGATGCAGTTAACTCCTACTTTGAGCCAATTCGTCAGAGGCGCGCAGAGTTTGCAGCTCAACCAGACCTTATTCGAGACATCATCCACGATGGAAACGCTCGTGCAAACGTTATTGCTAACGCCACCCTTGACGAGGTGCGCGAAGCAATGGGAATGGTCTACTAAGTGTCTGAGCTCACCTTACATGTTGAACGTATGAGTTATGGCCCAGACGCCATCGCTCATACTCCAGAAGGAAAAACAGTCTTCATCTCTGGCGGCGCCGTTCCTGGAGATACCGTCAGTGTGCAGATTACCGAGGACACAGACAGGTTTTCTCGCGCACAACTTGTAAAGGTTTTGGAAGCTTCTGCGTTCAGAGACCCTCACCCCAATCCCTTTGTAGCGCTCACGGGCGCCACTCCTTGGGGCAACATGCTCTATGAGCAGCAACTTGTCGAGAAACGCAACGGCATAATCTCTGCTCTTGAACGCATTGGGCATTTTTCACCCGACGATGTTTCTGAACTGGTAAAAGACATTGTTTCCCCTGGCGAGTCATGGGGCTATCGCAATAAAATTGAACTGGCATTTAAACGCAATGGCAATAAAACCCTGGTAGGCATGTATGCGCCTAATGGACAGGACATTGTTCGCATTAAAGACTGTCCGCTCTTAAATAAGAGCAACCAGAAGGCTGTTGGTGCCGTAAGCGGCGCCCTCTCCTATCTCTCGAGCTCTCACGAGCTTGATATAGAACGTATTGGCATCAGAGTGTCTAGACGCACCAAAGAGCTTGAAGTGGCGCTCTGGACCGCTCCGAGCGGCTTCCCACGCACACAAGTGGCGCGCGTTTTGAGTGATGCCGTAAAAGCAACAAGTGTTGTCCGCGTTATGACCAAAGGCCCAAGTAAGGCACGCCGTGTTGTAGGAGTCGAACGTCTAAGCGGCTCCGGCTCATGGAGCGAGCTTATTGATGGTCAGAAGATGTTGCTCTCTGCTCCTTCATTTTTCCAGGTCAACACTAAAGGTGCCGAGAAACTCGTTGAGCTTGTACTTTCTGGTTTAGATGTTCAGCCAGATGACGAAGCTATGGACCTCTATTGTGGAGCAGGAACCTTTACGCTTCCTCTGGCAAAGCGTGCAGGATTTGTTTCTGCTGTTGAAGCCTATGGTCCAGCTGTTAGAGATCTTCGTCGTAATCTTGAACTGGCCAAGCTTGATAATGTTGACGCAGTAGGCGGAGACGCAGGCAGAGAATTCCCCGATACAGATGCTGACGTGATTATTGTTGATCCTCCTCGTGCAGGACTTGCTCCTGAAGTGATACAGCAGCTTTCCAAGCAACCTGCACGTGCCATTGCATACGTTTCTTGTGATCCTGCAACACTAGCGCGTGATCTTAAGCGCTTTGTTGAGATTGGCTCATACAAACCAGTAAGTGTGACCCCGGTGGATCTATTCCCACAGACTTTCCATGTGGAAAACGTTTGCTTGCTTGAGCGGGTTTAAATAGGGTTATTCAGGAGATGCAATGGGATATATAAATTCCATCAAAATTGCCATGCTTGTCTTTCCTATTTTGGCATTTTTCATTACCCTGCCCTATATGATTATCAACTATCGCAAATACGGTTCTGTTAATAAGCTTAGAACTTTGATTTTGTATTCGTTTATCTTGTATTTACTTACCATGTACTTCTTGGTAATTCTGCCACTGCCAGATCCAGATACGGTGCATACCACCTACACACAGATGCTTAATCTGATTCCCTTTTCCTTTGTTTTTGATTTCTTAAAAGAAAGTCCTTTTGAGATTTCTAAGCCTGCAACGTGGGCTCTTTCAATTAAAGATCCAACGTTTTACGTTCCTGCTTTTAACGTTTTGATGCTCATACCTTTTGGCATGTATCTTCGTTATTATTTCAAATGCAGCTTTAAAAAGACGCTTTTACTTACTGCGCTTCTCAGTCTGTTCTTTGAACTAACTCAGCTCTCTGGTCTTTATTTCTTATATCCAGGACCGTATCGCCTTGCCGATATTGACGATATTATTCAAAACACTACAGGTGGTTGCATTGGATATGCTCTTGGAGCGTTAGCCGTGTGGCTACTTCCTTCTAGAGACAAAATTGACGAAGAATCGTTTGAGGCAGGCTCACAGGTTTCTCAAATCCGTGTTGGCCTATCATTGCTCATCGATACATTTATTGTGGCCATCCCTTACAATCTCTCAAACACCACAATCCCTTTTTCGCTCTTTATTGCTCTCTACTTTGCTGTAATCCCACTTTTTAATGGCAAAACGCTTGGTAGCGCTTTATTGCGTTTTAAGCTCTCATACGAGAAACAAAGAATTTCTCGCACTATGCTAAGAGGATTACTCATCACAATCTATTTCCATCTGATTCCTGACGGCCTGTTGTTTTTGACTAATGAGTTTAATAAGACTCCAGACTCGATGCTTTTCCTTGCACTATTCCCCATTATGTTTGCGGCTTTAATTCTTTTATTTATCATTACCGTTGTACTGATGCTGATGAACAAACGATTCTTGTTTGATCGACTGTCTGGCACCTCCTACACAAGCACAGTGCAAAATGAACAGCCCACTGAAATTGATACGGCGGAGACTCAAGCAGAGACTGAAAAAGACATTTAAGAGCATCAAATGTGGTTCCAAAAACAGATAAGAAAAGGACGTGTGGACCTACTGATGAAAGAAGAAAGCGAAAGCCCCATTACCCTTTATACACCGTCATTAGAAGATCTTTGGTTTCGTCAGAAGATGATGGCAGATGAAGAAACGATGTCATATAACCATGCATGGGGAGGTACAATTCCTTTCCCAAAAGAGGCGTGGCATGGCTGGTATGATTTTTGAATTGTAAAGCATGAGAATAAACGTTATTACAGGTATTTAATGGATAGCGGCGTTCATTTTATTGGAGAGGTCGCCTATCACTTTGATAGCGATAAGAATATTTATCTTGCAGACGTTATAGTCTACGCACCATATAGAAAAATGGGCTACGGTAGCATTGGATTAAATTTACTCTGTGACGCAGCTAAACAGAACGGTATTAAGCTGCTCTACGATGATATAGCCATAGACAATCCATCAGTCACGATGTTTCTAAAAAATGGATTTGTTGAAGAATACAGGACTAGTGAAATTATCATGCTCAAAAAAGAGTTATAGACTGTCCCCAACAAGACACTTGTACCAAATGAAGCGGTTGTTCTAAAAATTAAACCTTTTATATATGCAGGTCAGATGTGCACTTACTTTGATGTCAAAGACTGATTAGCTGGGTGCATTTTTGCCTTTGTATAGCAGGGGTTAGCGAGAGTTATCGTTAAAAAGTTTTGTATACGGCGGCTTGTAGACTTACGAAACGGAAGAACGTGAATGAAAGTCCAGCGTGAATTGACGCTGGACTTTTTCTTTTTAGGGGGTGTCTTTTATAAACACAAAGCTATCTCATTATTTGCTTGTTATAGTTCTGTAAATCTAGTATTTATACCTAATCTAAATATCTAAAAACTCATAAGGCTTTTCCGAAAGAGAAGATTCGCAGCACTCGGCAAGATACACATCTTTCTCCTTTAGGCTCTCTATGTCCGGATATACGTTTAACACTCTGTCCCCCAGATTCCAAAAATCATGTGACCAAGACTGCGGGTTTTCCCATACGTGTGGATTTCCTTTCGCCCAATTCGGAAGCTCCTTGCGAACCTTGGTTGCCACTGCAAGCTGCCCTTTTGCAGTTTTATAAATCGTGTCAATCCTTATTCCACCGTCTACCGGACGTTCTACACGAGTAATCTCCATACCATAGAACATTACCTTTCTTCTTACCCCTTTTTCATAGAGGTTTAACTCAATCTTGTCATATCCTTCGCTTTTGTTGCGTTGAACACTTAGAAAGTCCTGAAGTGCCTGTATCACAGCGGCAGAAACACTTCCGGCGTACTTGGCAGCATCATCAAATAAGTGTAGATCTGCTTCTGCAACATAAATATTTTTTGTGGCCATAACCATACCTCCTTATTTTTGTAACTTGTATCTGAAGTTTAGTATCTATATAACTATGAACATAGTTATAATCATATAGAGCTATATTGTCAAGATAGACTTTCTTTCCATCATTATGATGTTGAAACTGTGATTCTTCACTGATACTGGGAGCCTAATATCAAAATGAAATATACAAAGTTCTTCGTTTTTGCACAAAAAATAAAGGATGATTCTGCAACCATCCCC
>JABZHK010000063.1:0-6880 GCA_015258885.1 Atopobium sp. | reverse complement strand
ATCTGGCCACCAAACCAAAGAATAGCCACGTTAGTGACATACATTGAGGCCTGGAAAATAGGCAGGTTTAAGACGGAAGTGCCAAAGGTCTTTGTAGCAGTCTGTGCATACTGCGTATTAACTTTTTCAAAGCGCTCGGAGACATATCCTTCACGGACATATGCCTTGATTGCGCGCACCGCAGCAAAGTCTTCCTGCAGAGCCTCGTTAAGCTTATCCATTGCGCCTTGCATAACGCGATACAAAGGACCAACGCGCTTCACAATAAAGAAGAGTGCAATGGCCAAGAAAGGCAGCACAGCAAAATAAACTACTGCCAGCTCTGGGCTCATAATAAACGCCATAACCAAGCCCATGACCAGCATAATTGGTCCACGCATAAACGGGCGCGTGCCCATTGCAAAGGCGTTCTGAATAATGGTTACATCAGAAGTCAAACGCGTCACCAAAGAGGATGAATCGTATTTATCAAGATTTGCAAAAGCAAACTCTTCCATACGGCGATACTCATCTTGCCTAAGTTGGGCACCTAGTCCCATAGCTGCCTTTGCTGAGTAGCGTGCATAGCCAATACCAGCAAACATGGCGAGAAGAGCAAAGACAACCATAACGGTGCCGTTTACAAAAACAGTCTGAAGGTTACCTTGCAAAATGCCCTGGTCAACAATTTGGGCCATGAGTACAGGAATCACTAATTCGAGTAGGGACTCTGCAAACACGCAGAGTCCCGACATAACAAAGTCCTTTTTATACGCGCCAAAATGGTCCAAGATGACCTTTAACTCAGCACGAGCAGATGGAGCCTTTTCTTCTACAAAAGCATCATTCATTGTTAAAACACCACGTACCTTACTGTCTTGCTTTGCCTGATTTGCTTATGCCTCTTTTGGAAGCGTCTGAAGCGAAACCTCCTTGAGCTGCTCATTAGAAACAGGCGAAGGAGCACTAGACATAAGATCAGAGCCAGAAGTAGTCTTTGGGAATGCCATGACATCACGGATAGAATCAGCACCTGCAAGCAGCATGCATACGCGGTCAAGGCCAAGTGCAAAGCCGCCCATTGGAGGTGCGCCAAACGTCAGAGCCTCCATCAAGAAGCCAAACTGAGCCCTTGCGCGCTCTTCAGTAAAGCCGAGTTTCTCCAGAATCTTAAGCTGCAGCTCAGCATTGTGAATACGCATTCCGCCGCCGCCAGCCTCAAAGCCGTCCATGACGAAGTCGTACGTATACGAGCCCATAGCCAGAGGGTCGGTGTCCAGAAGGTCAAGCTCATCCTCACGAGGAAGCGTAAAGGGCTGATGCTCAGAAGCGTAAGACTGAGTCTCCTCATCCCAGTGGAACAGTGGGAAATTAACAACCCAGAGGAAATCATGACCTTCTCGCGGTACATCCAAGACCTTTGCCATATGCAGGCGCATACCACCAAGAATCTCATCTGTCTCCAGGCGGCCTCCCACAGCAAAGAGAATCAAGTCCCCTGCCTCAGCTGACATCTCTGCACGTAGTGCCTCAAGCTCTTCTGGCGAGAAGAACTTGGTGATAGGACCTCCCACGGAACCGTCCTCTTTGAAGGCAACCCATGCAAGTCCCTTGGCACCAAAGCCGGCGGCTACCTCGGCAAGCTTATCTACCTGAGAGCGTGGCCAGGTGCCTGCACCCTTAACGTTGATTGCCTTAACGTACTGGCCATCAGTTGTTGCGGCAGAGCTAAAGAGCTTAAAGCTGGATTGCTTGAAGACCTCAGAGACATCGTGGAGCTCCATACCAATGCGGGTATCAGGCTTATCGGAGCCGTAGGTATCCATTGCGTCCCAATACTGAATCTTGCGCAGTGGAGCTGGGAACTCAATACCCATCTTTGCAAATGCATCGCCCAGAATATCCTCAAGCTCTGCCATGACATCTTCCTCGCGGACAAATGCCATCTCCATATCAACCTGCGTAAACTCAGGCTGACGATCTGCACGGAGGTCCTCATCGCGGAAGCACTTAGTAATCTGGTAGTAGCGCTCAACGCCGCCAATCATCAGCAGCTGCTTCAACAGCTGTGGAGACTGTGGCAGTGCGTAGAAGTTTCCACCCTGCATTCTGGATGGAACCAAGAAGTCACGAGCGCCCTCAGGAGTAGATTTGAACAGCGCCGGAGTTTCTACCTCGGTAAAGTCACGCTTATGGAAAGCCTCACGAAGCGCAAATGCAAAATCAGAACGCATACGAAGATTCTGTGCCATCTGAGGACGACGCAGGTCAACATAGCGGTACCTCAAGCGAAGGTCCTCGTTAACATCAATGTGGTTCTCAATCTGGAATGGTGGAACTGCACTGGTGTTAAGAACCTCAATCTTGGAAGCAAGCACCTCTACCTCACCGGTAGCAAGAGCCTCATTAGTCTGACCTTCAGAACGATGCTGAACCGTACCAGAAATCAGAACAGGCCACTCAGGACGAATAGTCTCTGCAGTTGCAAATGTTTCTGCATCAACATCTGGGTCAAACAGAATCTGGGTCAAACCCTCGCGGTCACGGAGGTCAACAAAAATCAGACCACCAAAGTCACGACGACGCCAAACCCAACCAGTGAGCGTAACGGTCTGGCCGATATGCTCTGCACGAAGCTCTCCGCAGGTATGCGTATGCATGCTGTGCAAATCAACAGCTGCGTGAGCGGAATAATTCTGAGGGTTTTCTGAGGAACAATCCATTTTTATCCTTTCGTCTTTGCTTCCCTGTGCCAAATCGGAAAGCGCCTTCAAGACGGCAAAAACGTGTAGACGGCACGTTCTTGCTCATAGATAAAACATTGTACTCTCCAACGTTTAGTCGAATCCTCTCAATCTAAACTTAGTGGAGATTCACGAGGAATAAATAACTTACCGTCACACTTTTACGCTAGACTGAAGCTGATACACACAAGCCTCACTACGAGGCGAGAAGAACTTGGAGCTTTCATGGCCTATAAAGCCGCTGTTTTTGATCTTGATGGAACACTTCTGAATACCATTGTTGATCTTGCTTGGGCAACAAATTACGCTCTTGAGCAGTTCAACATGCCTACCTATACCGTTGATGAGGTCCGTCAGATGGTAGGAAACGGCGTTGCAAAACTTATCCGCGATGCTGTGCCAGAAGATACTGATGACGCAACATACCAGCGCGTACTCGCATGCTTTAAAGAGCACTACGCTGACCATAGTTTGGATAACACCGCTCCTTATCCCGGCATTCTTGAAGCTGTTGATACGCTCAGGGCTGCAGGTGTTAAGTGTGCCGTTGTCTCAAACAAGCCAGACTTTGCCATAGCAGATTTAATGAGCAATTTCTTCCCAGGTAGATTTGACTTTGCGCTGGGCCAGCGAGATGACCTTAAAAGAAAGCCTGATGCCGAGCCTGTCCATTACGCCCTTGCTCAAATTGGTGTTGACCCTCAAGATGCTGTCTATATTGGAGACTCTGAGGTTGATGTAGCAACAGCACGCAACAGTGGCATGCCTTGCATTAGTGTTACCTGGGGATTTAGGGATAAAGAAACGCTTCTAGCTGCAGGTGCCACCATACTCTGCAATACTGCAGATGAGATGGTGCAAGAAATTCTCAAATAGTAGCACTAAATTTGCAACCATCCGCTCATTGCCGTTGAGCGAGAAAAAACGTCCGCTTGCCTATGCCTCTCAATTCATCTGAATAAGCGTATTCTGAGGGCGGTATAGTCTATAAAAGTGCGTCCATAATTTGCGCGCAAGCGACGTGGAAAGGATTGCATCATGGGCAAGAAAAGTTCTGAGATTCTCCAGATTTCTTACGAGGACCTGGTAGAGTACCTGCACAGTAATCACTCTGTGTACATGCAAGTCGGACACCAGGTTTATTACCTCACTGATGTCAATTTTGAGGCATGGAGAGCTCAAGACACCAGCATCAGAAACTCAAAAAACCACTTTGTAGATTGTTCTGAACTAGTTCCTACGGTAGACGAATTTCTCGCTCTTCCATTTATTAATGGAAAAACCATTAAAGACGTTTTTGCACATGCAACGTTCTATGCATCCATGAAGAACGAAAAATCTGAGTAATTCAAAATAATCAGCTTTTTGTTGACTATCTCTCAGCTAAAACTTAAAGGATCTGTTAATCGCAGATCCTTTTTTTATTACCTGGTAGATTGTTTTATTTATTTGCATTTCTCATAAAAACGCCGATGCAGTGCACCGGCGTTTTACGTTTAATTTGAGAAAACCTGTCTACTCAACAGGCTTCTGAACCTCAAGAACCTCGGCAATCTCAACCTCAGGCGAGACGGTACCGGCAAGCTCTGGAATAAGATCGTTGTACTTATTTGCAGAAGCTAGCTCAGAAGAAGCAGTCTTTGCGTAACGCTTAACTGCTGCGGCAGCACGGTTAACGGCACTCAGGGTGCCAGCGCCTCCGACACAGCCGCCAGGACAAGCCATGCCCTCAAGAAGGTAGCCTGGATATTTACCCTTAACAGCATCCTTAAGCATAGCTCGGCACTCAGCAAGGCCATCAACAGCCATGATAGGCACTTCTTTATCAGGGTACTTCTGGTGAATAACGTTAACTACGGCACCCGCAACGCCACCCGCAACGGCAAAGGCGCGACCGTCATGGGATGCGTTTTCAAAGTCGGAGTTGTCGTCATCAAGCTTGGTGTAGTCAATGCCCTTAGACTCCATCATTCCTGCAAGCTCCTCAAAAGTCAGAACAAAATCGACCTCGGACTTAACGGAGCGACGCAGAGCCTCGAGCTTCTTTGCAGTGCATGGTCCAATAAAGACAATCTTGGACTCTGGGTTTTGCTTTCTTACCAGACGAGCAGTCAAAACCATGGGGGTTAGGGCCATAGAGATTGCATCAGCGTGCTCTGGATGCTCTTTTTTAGCCATGGCAGACCAGGAAGGACAGCAACTTGTTCCCATAAAGGGAAGCTTTTCTGGGACTTCTTTGACAAAGTCTTCTGCTTCCTGAACAGTACAAAGGTCAGCGCCGGTTGCTACCTCTTCTACCTCGGCAAAGCCCATCTCTTTGAAGGCTTCGCGAAGACGACCAACGCTGCCCTTACCAAACTGACCAACAAACGAAGGAGCCACAATTGGAACAACGGTATAACCCTCATTGATAGCCTGAATTACCTGGAAAATCTGACTCTTATCAGCAATTGCACCAAAGGGGCAGTTGACCAGGCATTGACCACAAGATACGCACTTCTCGTAATCAATATCTGCGCGACCATGCTCATCGGAGCCAATAGCGTCCATACCACAAGCAGCAGCGCAAGGACGTACGTGGTGATGAATTGCCTGGTAAGGGCAAACCTTGAAGCACATGCCACACTGAATGCACTTCTCCTGGTCAATGTATGCCTTTTTGTCTACGAAGCTAATTGCCTCTTTAGGACAAATCTCTCGACAAGGGTGCGCAAGACAACCTTGGCACGCGTTGGTAACGCGATACACGTTGTCCTCGCAGGCGTTACACGCAAACTTAACGATGTTAATCAGCGGTGGCTGGTAATAAACCTCAGGTCGAGAGGCCTCTTCCAAGCCGTCAGAAATAAGCTCTGGTTGATCTACGCCCTGCATAGGCATGCCCATAGTCATGCGAATGCGCTCGCCAACAATAGCGCGCTCCAAGAAGACGCTCTCACGATACGTAGCAATATCACCAGGAATAATCTTGTACGGCAGCTCTTCCATCTGGTGAGCAATTTCATCAACGCTCTTATCTGCTTTTTCATACGCAAGCGTTGAAACTTCTTTAAATACCTTCCTGCGGATTTCAGTCAGGTTGGTATAGACACCTCGCATTGTGCCAGGCATTTCTCCCCCTCCTCGTTCACTTTATGCACGTCTGGGTAACGTATCCGCATAAAATGAATGTATGTCTCTACCACAAAGTATGTACTATAAGTCCACCTCGGTGACACCAAAATAAGAAAATCGCTCTGGAATATCCGTTTTAATCACAATTTTTGCGCCCGTGACTGGATGAATAAATCCAACGTGATATGCATGGAGCATTAACTGCTGCGCTTTATGCTTCTTTTTTGCTCTTCGCTGCAAAGAAGATACGCTTCCATACAGCGCATCTCCTACCAGGGGAAATCCAAGTGACGAGAGGTGCACTCTAATTTGATGCTTTCTTCCTGTCAGCAAATTGACCAGTAGTAAGCTTTGAGTTTGACCTTGTGCTGATGATGAGACCTTAATGAGGCTTACCTCCGTTTGAGAAGGCTTACCTGTGGCTGAGATTCTCATCTTCTGAGCGTCGTGCCGATCTTTTCCAATTGCCTTATCTATCAGCACTTTATTTGGTTCAAACGTTCCCTTAACGGCTGCCAGATACTCTTTGGAAAGCTCCTTAGAGGCAATAAGCTGGTCAAACTGTGGCTGCGTTTCTTTTTTGAGCGAGAAAAGCACAATGCCCGTAGTCTCTCTATCAAGGCGATTCAGAGCTTGGACCTGGGAAAGGTCTATCTGGCTTGGGCTCTCAAGTGCACGGAGTTTCTCGCGAACTACCTCAGTTAACGAGGGCTCTTGGGTACCGTCCGTGTGAACGATAATTCCCGCTGGTTTATTCACGGCAAGCAGATACTCATCTTGGTACAAAATCTCAAGGTTGTTGTCAGGCTGAAGAGCATCCACGCTACTCACCTCGCTTAACTACATAGCGCTGCTCAGAGAGAACCTGGGCAAATGACTCGATTGTACTCCACACATGGTCGGTGCGTCGCCAGGCAACACTAACCGAGTACGACATCTCTTTTCCCAGCTCAATAATGTGAAGGCCAGACGTTTCAAAGTCGTAATTAGACGAGGCAACCAGCTCTGATGGCAAGAAGCACGCGCCAACGCCTCTCATAGCA
>JABZHK010000062.1:0-6931 GCA_015258885.1 Atopobium sp. | reverse complement strand
CCATATACCAAAGAGAATCCATCAGAGGCAGACCTTGAGGCGCTGCGTATGACTGACGGCGTTAACATTCGCTGGTGGCTTGACCTGGTAACTAAGGGAGAGCTTCCACAGGACGTCATTGATACGCTGCAGGACCGTGGTGTTGACCTGCCTATTCGCCCTGAGGACAAGCTCATTCTTGCCGATGGCGTAGTGGATTGGCTGGGTTGCAATTATTATCACCCAGAGCGTATCCAGGCTCCTGCAAAAGATACTGACGAGAATGGCATTCCAAATTTTGCTGATCCATATATCTGGCCAGAAGCAGAGATGAATGTTTCTCGTGGTTGGGAGATTTACCCACAGGGTCTTTACGACTTTGCCATGAAAGTTCGTGATGAGTATCCAGAGCTTGAGTGGTTTGTTTCCGAGAATGGCATGGGCGTAGAGCGAGAAGATCTTAAGAAAGACGAAAACGGCGTAATCCAGGACGACTACCGTGTTGATTTTGTTCGTCGTCATCTTGAGTGGATTGCTCGTGCAATTCAGGACGGCGCAAAATGCCGTGGTTATCACTACTGGGCCATCATCGATAACTGGTCTTGGGCAAATGCTTTCAAGAACCGTTATGGCTTTGTTGAGGTTGACCTGGAAGATAACTACAACCGCCGTCTTAAGAAATCAGCTGAGTGGCTTAAGCAAGTTGCCACTACACATATAGTTGACTAGAAACTCGTGAAAGGAGTTTGCTCATGGCAAAAGATAATGGCCAAGCATCGTTTCTAGATAAATTTGCAGAAGTTTCTGCAAAAGTAGGTAATCAAGTTCACTTGAGGAGCCTGCGCGATGCATTTGCAACTGTCAGCCCAATTTATATTTTGGCTGGTATTGCAGTACTGATCAACAACGTTCTGTTCCCACTCATCTTTGCAAACGACCCAGTTACCCTGGCTAATTTCAAGGTTTGGGGTGCAGCTGTTGCTCAGGGCACTCTGAGTTTCTCGGCAGTTATTCTCGCAGGCATTATTGGTTATTGCCTTGCTCGTAACAAGCGTTTTGAGAACGCAATTTCTTGTGTTGTTATTGGTATTGCGGCTCTTATCATCATGATGCCTCAGAGCATTGTTGCTACTGCAGGCGCTGTTCTTCACGCAGCTAACGCCGCTGACGCAGCCGCTGCAGCAGTCGCACTTCCTGTGGCTGATGTTGCTAAACTTCTGCCAACTGGCTATGCAGTTACCGGCGTTGATGTAACCGGTGCTTTCTCCACTTCCTTCACTGGTACTAACGGCCTCTTTGGCGCAATCATCATTGGTCTGCTTTCCACCACCATTTTCATCAAGCTCTCCAGCGTTAAGCAGCTGAAGGTCAACCTTGGTGAGGGCGTTCCACCAGCGGTTGCAGATTCTTTTAACACCATGATTCCTATGATGTTGACCCTTACCGTCTTTGGTATTGCATCTGCTCTTCTTGCAGTTTGCGCTGGCACTGACCTTATGACCATCATTGCAACGAGCATTTCTGCCCCACTGAAGGGCCTCATGAATGCTGGTCCATTTGCAGTCATCATCATCTACACCTTTGCAAACCTGCTCTTCTGCCTTGGCATTCACCAGTCCACCATCTCTGGTGTTCTGATTGAGCCAATCCTGACCATGCTTATTGTCGACAACATGGCAACCTTTGCAGCTGGTCAGCCAATTCCTCAGGACCACTACATGAACATGCAGATCATCAACACCTTTGCACTGATCGGTGGTTCTGGTTGTACTCTGATGCTGCTTCTTGACACCTTTGTCTTCTCCAAGAACAAGGCTTCTAAAGACGTTGCAGCGCTTTCTCTTCTCCCAGGTATCTTCAACATCAACGAGCCAGTTATTTACGGTTACCCAATCGTCTTTAACCTTCCTCTGATGATTCCATTTGTTCTTGTTCCAGATTTGTTCATCGGTCTGACCTACCTGCTTACCAACCTTGGTTGGATTAGCCCTTGCGTTGCAATGGTTCCTTGGACCACCCCAGTCTTCCTGAGTGGTTGGCTGGCAACCGGTGGCGACATCCGTGCCGTCATCTGGCAGGTCATCGAGGTTCTTCTCGCCATGGCAATTTACCTGCCATTCATGAAGATCTCCGAGCGCGCACAGGCCAAGCAGGCTGAGGCACTTGCAGAGAACGCTCAGGATGCAGAGTAGTTTGTAAGCTTATAATCTGAGTATCACTTGAAGCCAGCCATCGTATTTGGTGGCTGGCTCATCAAAAGGAGATCACATGAAAATCTTACTTGCTTGCAACGCCGGAATGTCCACCAGTCTGCTTGTTCAGAAGCTTCAGAAAGAGGCTGCTTCTCGTGGTTTGGATGTAGAGATTATTGCAAATCCTCTGAATAAGGCACTTGAGCTTATCGATGGTGCAGATGTTTTTTTGCTTGGACCTCAGATTGCGTATGCAAAGGCAGACGTTGAGGCTGCAGCAGGATCTACTCCTGTAGCTGTTATTCCTATGGTTGACTACGGCAGGATGAATGCTGCAAAGATTCTTGACGACGCACTTGAGCTTATTAAATAAGCTGTAAAAGATTTTCTGAGCTCCCAGGTGCTCACGAAAAGAGTATGGGGTAAAAAATGGCTTTAGATGATGGCATGACTGCTACGCAAGAAGCAGCCTTTGAGATTATTGCTACCGTTGGAACGGCAAAGTCAATGTACATTGGCGCCATCCAGAAGGCAAAAGCAGGCGATATTGAAGGCGCTCGTGCAGATATTCTTGCTGGTACAGAGATCTTCAATGAGGGTCACAGCACACACCTGAATATGCTGCAGCAGTCCGCGATTGATAACAATAACGTTGAGTTCTCGCTCATCTTGCTCCACGCAGAGGACCAGCTTATGCAGGCCGAGTCTTTCCGCATTATTGCTGAGGACTTCATTGACGTGTACGAAAAGCTCCTTAACAAGTAACTGGCGAGAAAAAACATGTGTGCAGAGACGCTTCTTGGCGGTATTGAGTTTGGCGGAACAAAGATTGTTCTTGCCACGGGTACACCAGACGGAAAAATTTGTGAGCGTGAGGTCTTTCCCACGACAGCGCCAGAGTCTGTTTTGCCAAAGATTGTGGACTGGTTCAAAGCTCGCTCTATTCAGGCTCTAGGTGTTGGCGCATTTGGCCCCACGGGAGTCAATCCTGACCTGCCTAGCTACGGAAAGATTCTCTCGACTCCTAAGCAAGGTTGGCGCAACTTCAATCTGTTGCAGGCGTTGAAGGATGGACTGAACGTCCCTGTTGGATACGACACTGATGTTAATGCAGCTTGTTTAGGAGAAGCAGTTTTTGGTGCAGCTCGCGGCCTTGATAACGTTTTCTACCTGACAGTAGGAACCGGAATTGGCGCCGGCGTGCTGCTTGAAGGAAAACTCCAGCACGGTATGCTCCATCCCGAGGCTGGTCATATCCTCGTTGAACGTGAGGCAAACGATCCGTGGCAGCAGACAAAGTGTCCCTATCACCAGAACTGCCTTGAGGGGCTGGCATCAGGTCCTGCTATTCAGGAGCGCTGGGGACTTCCAGCTGTTGAGCTTACCGAGAAAGACGAGGTGTGGGAGCTTGAGGCTGCCTACCTTGCAAAAGCCCTCTCCACATATGTAATGTGCTACTCACCTCAGCGCATTATTTTGGGCGGAGGCGTCATGGAGCAGAAGCAACTGTTCCCGCTTATTCAGCAGAAACTTGTTGTGTACCTTAACGGCTACATCAATACTCCCGAGATAGAGGACATCCAGAATTACATTGTCCCTGGCGGTTGCGAGGGCAACCAGGGCATCCTAGGTGCTTTGGTGCTTGGACAGCGCGCACTTGGCGCGTAAGCGGCCGGCACGTAGAACGTTGCCACGCAGGACGGCGTCGCGTAGAGCAATGCTCATTTCACGCAAACAAAAGGCGAGAAGATCGATTGGTCTTCTCGCCATTTTTGTGAAGGATGAGTATTACTAAAATAAAAGACAAGAAATATGTATAAAATTGCAAATAATGTGCGTTGATAAAAACTAATTGAATATAAAAACTAATGAACCTTTTGGAGCATTTTCTCGTCTTAGTAAGTGACAAGGAAAAGCCTTCAACAAAAGGAGTTCAAATGAAATGTATTCAGTGCGGCCAAGAATTAGAAGAAGGAACAAAGTTCTGCTACTCGTGCGGAGCAAAGGTTCAAAATACCTTTTGCAGTCAGTGCGGAGCTGAAATTCCTAGTGATGCAAAATTTTGCGGTTCCTGTGGAAGTAAATCCAGCGATTATTCCTCATTTCCAACTTCAGACAAATATGCGATTGAAACCTCGTTATCTGAAAGCGAAAGAAAGCTTGTAAACGAGCTAAAAAAACAAACCCCTGGGCTTACTTACAAGGCACAAAATGATAAGTAGATCAAATAGGAGGATAAGCGCCAAATGAAAATGTATTGCTTGAACTGCAACAAACTCTACGATTCTTCTGATAAGTTTTGCCACATCTGTGGAAACAAACTTGAAGATGAGCTGGGCTGTTATGCAGTTCAGTTTCTCAGAGGCGATCAAAATGCTGTTGAGAAAATCTATAGATGTACTGAAGGCTGGGTAAGGGCACTTGTTTGTCAAAGCCTTAGAGGAGCAGATGTTGAAGATTGCATGCAAGAGCTCTATCTGCGTGCTTTTAAAAATATGAAGCAGTTCAAGGGACAACCTGCAGCTTTTAGAGGTTGGTTTAATACGGTTATTAAGTCAGGCATTATTGATTACGTTAGAAGTCAAAAGAGAACTTGGGATCATCAAGCTGAAAAGACAGATGATACTGAAGACGAGTTCTTTGATATTGCTGATGAGAGCGTAGAGCTTAATCCTGAAGCACGACTGGACAAAAAAGAAGCTTACAACATCATGGATGTACTGCTCAATGAACTTACTGAAGAGCAGCGTCTTTGTATTGGACTTTTCTATATTGAGAACAAAAAGCAAAAAGAAATTGCTGAGTATCTTAATATTCCTTTAGGAACAGTCAAATCAAGACTTTTTAGTAGTAAAGAAATTCTTCAGACAAAGATTCGTGAGATGGAGAAGAAGCAGGGTATTTGTCTGTTTGGTATGTCTCCTATTTGGTACTTTATGTGGCTTGCGCATGGAGAAAATTCCGATGCAATTATGGCAGAAACGCTTTCAAAGATTTCTCATCTTCTCGCAGCTTCTGGAGCTGGTGCAGCACAAGTAGCAGGAAAAGCCGCGACTAAGGGCAATACGCTAGCTGCAAAGACTGCCTCATCTGCAGGCGCTAAGACAGCTGCTACAAAGGCAGCAGGTTTAGGCGTTAAATCGCTTGCTACAAAAATTGCTATTGGAGTAGTCACATTGTCTTTTGTAGGAGCAGGTATAGCTTACTCTGTTGGAGTATTTAGCCCTTCTCAACAAAAGAGCCAAGAGGCTGAAGTGAGCACTCAAGAAACAAATAACAAAGAGGAAGACGCACCAGAAGTAGACCCAGTTAAAAAGGCAATGTATGAGCAATACAGCGAGATTATTGATAATGCCTCAAGTTACGATTTTGGAAGAGTTTCATCAAATGATCAGCGCTTTTATCAGTACGCCCTAGTGTATATGGACAGCGCTAATCCTGATACACCTCAACTTCTTTTAAAGACGGAATCAAATAATAAAGGTATCAACAATGTCAAGATTTTTAGTTTCGATAAGGACACAAAACAAGCTTATGAAGTTCAAAATACAAATGGCATTATAGAAGGAGCTGCATCTGCAGGCGGTTTTAGAGGTTCTTTGACAGTAGATAAGGATAAAAACGGGTTAATTGCAGTAAGCTGGTCTTCCGGTTCCGGCGATGGTTTCGGTTACAGATATACGCTCTCTGGTCCTGGTGCAATTTCGACCAAAGAATGGGAAGGCACTATTACAGATCTTCCTGATGATATGAAGGGAGAAGAAATCACTTGGTCCTACAGCCGGGATAGGACAGCTATTGCGCAAGCTTTCCCTGAGGTATCAATTGCAGATAAAAAACAAATAACGGTTCAGGGGAGACTTAGATATTTGACATTGCAAGAGATTCTTGATTTGCAGGGAATGCAATATCCTGGACAAATGGATTTTACAGAGCGTGAATACGTTTTTGTCTTGGATAAAAAGCAGGATGTTGCGGGACGTGCTGCATATGATCGTAGATATCAAATTATGCGTGCAACAATGATTGAAGTTGACCCTCAAGATGGCTTGGATCAATATTTGGATAAAGATATAAAGATGACGTATTCAGTTGATGATACTGTGCATCCGCATGACGCTCGTATACCCATGTATTCGCCTTTTACTAAAAATGTAACTTTCTCAGAGTAACAGGTAGCAGGTTAGTTCAGGCATAATACTATAGCCAGTGTCCACATTGGACGCTGGCTATAGTCGTCTCTCTTGGATTTGTGATTACGGCGGCAGCCTATCGAGACCGCTCTTTCAACGAAATCTCTTATTTTCTGCTAAGCGTATCAGTATTCCAGGTGCTGCTTTCAGAACTGATTGAAACCGTGCGACCACCATTTGTAGAGGTAAGAGTAAAGGGTTCGCTTCTCTGACTTACCTGTCCGTTGAAGGTAAGCTGAATGCTCTTCTCATCACCTGTCCATGAACCTGTTACATCAGGCTCGCCACCAATTCGCCAAATAACAGTACCATCTTTTTGGATGACTACCTCCATGGACTTACCGTCAGTGCCGGTTCCGCTGTAGGTACCCACCCATCTTTGAGCCTTTTCAAGATCCTTTTTGTCTTTTTCTTTCTTTTCTTGCTCTTTCTTACTCTTTTCGGCCACACCAGACTTGAGCGTTTCACCCTTCTTTATCTGGTCGGAAACACGAGAGTGATATGAGTCATACGTTGAATTACCGTTGGTATCATTGCCCCAGATTTCCTTCTCGTGCTCTATATCAC